>NZ_MJYA01000023.1:0-2693 GCF_001763075.1 Campylobacter sp. BCW_4321
ATAAAATCAATCTGTTTAACTTCTTTATTGTTGATTGTTAAATTTTTAATAGTTTGAATTAACTCTGTTTTAGAACTTATAAACATAAAAGATTCCTTATATAAAGCATTATTATATCATTTTTTATTTGCTAATATTTTTTGTCTCTCTATTAATCTCTCCTATCCACCTAAGCACATTGCCCTTATCATCAATCTCAACTTCTAAATCTTTGTATTTGTTGTAAAATTTAGGAGCTAAGATTTCTTGGAAGTATTTTGTGCCTTTTGGGGTTGTTGCTATCCAGATATTGTATTGTGACCAATATTGTGGTGTATCCCAAGAAGTGGGAGAAAACATTGTGCTACATCCATCTACAATAATATCATCATTCAAATTTCTTTCAAATCTTTCTTTATAAAAAAAATTATCTCTAAAATATATCCAAGCTTGATATTTATCTTCTTTATAATAAGATAAGTTTGAGGGATAATCTATTTTATTTCTATCTTCATCACAATAAGATCCAAAATCTATATAACCTGCTAGAAAAAGTTGCCCCAAGATATTAATATATTCACTTATATAGGTAGGTTTGGGTGTATTTAAAGAAGGAGTGTTGTTAAGACTATCAATATTATAAAATTGAATGATATTTGCATCTATTTCATGTCTTGCAAAAAATTCATCATCAATAAGTTTTAATAATAAATATTCAAATGCTAAGAGAATATCTGTTTTTGTTGTGTATCTTAAATATTCTAAAAGTAAATCCATTTCAGAAAAATATGGTTTATTATTTAATACTTTACTTAAATTTTCATAACTTTTATATCCTATATCATCTTTTTCTTTATAAGAAAAAATAGGATTACCCATTGCATATATTACTTTTATTCTTTTCACTTTTATTCCTATGGTTTAATATGAATAGTTTTATTGAGCTTTGGATTTTTGCCATAAATATTTATTGTTTCTCCCCCACTTCCAGAACCTGTTCTGTATATAATATCAATTCCATCATTCAATTTATATCTTATAAATTTTTCTTGCGTAATTTGTCCTGTTTTATGATTTTTTATAGGAATATATTTTTCTTCTAACTTTGTGGCATTTTTTATTAATTTTTGCCACAGTTCATCTAATTCTTTTTTATTTTTCAAAAGGCGAATATTCCCACTGCTACCTTTTTGTAGTTTTTCAATAATTTTCACTACTTCTTGTCGCGTTAAACCACTATTAAGTCTACTTGTAATTTTAAACATTGAATATAAACCTCTTAAAGCCGGAACAAATGTATAACTCACATCTTCCAAAGGTTTATCATTGAGTTCTAATTGACTAGGAAATACTATCTCAATAAACTCCCCACTGCCATCTTGTGTTTGTATTCTTATAACATTATCAGGGATGATTTCTTGAGCATTGTTTTCACTAGAACTTATATTATTGCTTTTTGTAGTGTTTGTGTATTTTGTGCCATTATTTATATTTACATCTTTATTTTTTGCTTTTATTTTGTTTTCACTAACCCCATTTACCACCACAAATTTACAAACATAAAACTCTTGTTTTCTATCTTCATCTTCTAAGATTTCATCTAGTCCTTGTGCGATTTGAAGTTTTAAATTTTGCATTTTTGCAGGAGCTAAAAAACTAAAATGATATTCGTTTAATTCTTTATTATCTTCTAAAGCATTTTTGATGATTTTATCATACTCATGTAGCTGTGTAAAATACCCTACTCCTAAATCTTTGTTTTCAAATTCCTTATAAGCACTTTTATAAACTTTAGCAATGTTTTTTGAGATAATAAAATAAAGTTTGATTAAATTAGTATCAAAGCTAAGATTTAATTCTTTAAATTCATAATCTTTACTAAAGTCTTGTTTGAATTGATTAAGAATATTTATATCCTCTATATCTTTTAAATCTTTTAAATCTATATTAAATTCATTTAAAGCCTTATTTTGTTCTTTTTTTTCATTATTGATTAAAAGATTATAGATAGGTAAATTATCTTTTTGAAATCTATCACTTTTATAATGAAGTCTTATTATAGGTTCTTTTAACTCTATTTGATTTTTACTTTGTTCTCCTAAGCCCTCTTTAGGATTAAAGCTGTGATCAAATTTAAACTTAGTAGGAGTAAAGCTTACTTTTAAAGGAAAACCTTTATCACTAATACAAGCTGATATGAGTTCTTGTAAGATTACATATTCATTATTGACTTTCTTTTGAGATAAGGATCCTTTTACATTAACAACTTTAGTACAAGGAACACTTACACCTGCTATAGTATTAGGACAAGCTACTATACTAGAGTTTAATAAATCACTTTCTAGCATAATAGGCACACCATCATCTTTAAAAGTTTTTCCTTTGTTTGATTTAAGTATGACTTTACCTCCATGGATACATTCTAGGTTTTGATTTTCTAAAAGAGCATGAAGTTTAGCTATAGCTTGTTTTTTATCTACTTGTGTGGTTTTTTGTTCTTTTAAAGTGTTTGAAATTAAGTCTTTATACTCTAAGCTTTGTTTGCTTAAACATTCTAATTTGATATTTAAAGAATTTTCTATAATAGAATAATTAAGCAAGCAAAGTTCATCATTTTTATAAAAGATACTAAGTCTTCCTAAACCACTGCTTTCATCTTTAGGAGAAAAATAATAACTAGGTGTATCTTGTTTTATAGTATTATCTTGATCTAA
>NZ_MJYA01000024.1:0-1703 GCF_001763075.1 Campylobacter sp. BCW_4321
AAGAAAGTCTTGAAGAACTTTTTTCTATAGAATGTGAAGGTTTTTTTGAAAGTTTAGAACAAGATTTATTTTCTTTAAATACTTTAACCAATGCTTCATCTCATCCAAGCACCCCTACAACTTTTAATTTTCATCCTAATGTTTTAATCGATCAAGAAGCTATTTTAAGCATCCATAATCCTTATGAGAATAATACCTTAAACTTTGATAACAATAAAGTAATAAACTATAAGGGAATTATCACTTATATAAAATATCTAGGTATTAATCATGAAAGTGCTTTAAATATTAATGATAGCGCTTCAAATACTAAGCAAATAAAATACAAGCATTTTTTTTCTTTTAAGCTTCAATCAGTCTTGATAAGACTTTCTTTAAATAAAGCCAATCGTATTTATACTCATACTAATATTATAGAAGTGATTAAACAAACCCTTGGTTTTTATCAAGATATCTTACATAAAGAAATTGATTATTCTAATATACATTTTAATTATGAAAAACAAGAACTCATCTCTCAATACAATGAAAGTGATTTAGACTTTATTACAAGATTAAGCCATAATAATGGAATCTTTTTTTATGAAGATGAGAACACTATTTATTTTTGTGATGTGTATAAAAATGTAAAAAATAAAGAAATTGAGTATAATCCTAATATTAATAATATTTTAAATCAAGCTTGTATTTCTTCTATTTATAAAGAACAAAGTTTAAGAACTAATTCTTTTACGCATTCTAGTATTAATGCCAATACTCCTTTAAATCTTTTATCTTTACATTCTAATAAAGTTCCTTATGAACAAGAACTTAATAACAAAGCTTATTATAATGAACATTTTTATGAGAGTGAATATTCTTTTACAAAAAGCATTGATTTAAAGACTAAGCCTTCTCTTAAAGAAAAAAGAGCCTTAGTATTAAATGAAAGCTTACTAGCAAAAAGTAATATTTATCATCTTAGTTTAGGAGATTTTATCACTTTAAATTATAAGGAGTTTAATCATCAAGAAGAAATAAAAAATCAAGATGAAGAAAAACAAGATAAAGCTTCTTTGCTTAAAGACTTTATTATTATTGCTAATACTCAAATCTTAATTGATGATGCCATCTTAGCTAATTCTATTAATACGAATGATCATTTAAATTTAAAAGATTTAAATTTAAGTAAATCTTATTCCAATACTTTAACTTTATTAAAAAAGAATATTATCTTTACTCCAAGTTTTAAAGTTAAACCTAAAGCTCCTAATAGCACTCAAGGTATTGTTATAGGAGAGAGTAAGGATATAGAAAGTGAGAGAAATACTATTTATACTGATGAATATGGAAGGGTTAAGGTAAGGATTAATCTTTATGCCAATCAAGAAGAATTAGATAATGATACTTTTATTGCAAATGATATAGATACAAATTCTTCTAATTTATCAAGCAATACTTACAAATCTTACCATCACACTCCTTTTTTAAGAGTAGCTTCTAGTATAGCAAGTAATCATTCAGGTTTTTTTCATACTCCAAGAATAGGAGATGAAGTGATTATTTCTTTTTTAGATGATGATATAGATAAACCTTATGTGAGCTCTAGTTTGTATAATGGGACCAATCCAAGTTTAGTAAATCTTCCTTTTAATGATCATCAAACTTCTCTTTCTTCTAAAACCATAGGTGTTAATGAAGAAGGTTATAATGAACTTACCCTC
>NZ_MJYA01000025.1:0-11038 GCF_001763075.1 Campylobacter sp. BCW_4321
TCATCAGTATAAATAGTATTTCTCTCACTTTCTATATCCTTACTCTCTCCTATAACAATACCTTGAGTGCTATTAGGAGCTTTAGGTTTAACTTTAAAACTTGGAGTAAAGATAATATTCTTTTTTAATAAAGTTAAAGTATTGGAATAAGATTTACTTAAATTTAAATCTTTTAAATTTAAATGATCATTCGTATTAATAGAATTAGCTAAGATGGCATCATCAATTAAGATTTGAGTATTAGCAATAATAATAAAGTCTTTAAGCAAAGAAGCTTTATCTTGTTTTTCTTCATCTTGATTTTTTATTTCTTCTTGATGATTAAACTCCTTATAATTTAAAGTGATAAAATCTCCTAAACTAAGATGATAAATATTACTTTTTGCTAGTAAGCTTTCATTTAATACTAAGGCTCTTTTTTCTTTAAGAGAAGGCTTAGTCTTTAAATCAATGCTTTTTGTAAAAGAATATTCACTCTCATAAAAATGTTCATTATAATAAGCTTTGTTATTAAGTTCTTGTTCATAAGGAACTTTATTAGAATGTAAAGATAAAAGATTTAAAGGAGTATTGGCATTAATACTAGAATGCGTAAAAGAATTAGTTCTTAAACTTTGTTCTTTATAAATAGAAGAAATACAAGCTTGATTTAAAATATTATTAATATTAGGATTATACTCAATTTCTTTATTTTTTACATTTTTATACACATCACAAAAATAAATAGTGTTCTCATCTTCATAAAAAAAGATTCCATTATTATGGCTTAATCTTGTAATAAAGTCTAAATCACTTTCATTGTATTGAGAGATGAGTTCTTGTTTTTCATAATTAAAATGTATATTAGAATAATCAATTTCTTTATGTAAGATATCTTGATAAAAACCAAGGGTTTGTTTAATCACTTCTATAATATTAGTATGAGTATAAATACGATTGGCTTTATTTAAAGAAAGTCTTATCAAGACTGATTGAAGCTTAAAAGAAAAAAAATGCTTGTATTTTATTTGCTTAGTATTTGAAGCGCTATCATTAATATTTAAAGCACTTTCATGATTAATACCTAGATATTTTATATAAGTGATAATTCCCTTATAGTTTATTACTTTATTGTTATCAAAGTTTAAGGTATTATTCTCATAAGGATTATGGATGCTTAAAATAGCTTCTTGATCGATTAAAACATTAGGATGAAAATTAAAAGTTGTAGGGGTGCTTGGATGAGATGAAGCATTGGTTAAAGTATTTAAAGAAAATAAATCTTGTTCTAAACTTTCAAAAAAACCTTCACATTCTATAGAAAAAAGTTCTTCAAGACTTTCTTGGATGAGGGCTTTAGTGATTTTAAAGGGTAGGGGATTTGAAGTAGAATTTGATATATTAAGACTCATAAAGGAATTTGAGGCCATTTTTTCTCCTTAATGTGGTAATAAGATTTATCAAATACAAAGCTTATAAGTGTGATTAAATTTTTATTTATATTTGTTTGTAAATATTGTAGCATAGTTGGGGTAAATTTGAGTGTGTTTTATGATTATGAATATTTATTCATAAAGTTTCATATATACTATGGAGAATTTTTTTTGCGTGTTTCCTAAGATTTTTGCCCAGCCAAGTTTGGCAGTATTTTCTTCTCCTAACACAAACTTCATTTCTGAAGAATAATTGATTTTAAGGTATAAATCAACGCAAAATTCATAATTTGTTAAAAACATTATACTATTTTTTAAATCATCATGTTTAGTTCCATTAGGCATAAATTTAACCGCTTCTTGATATGAAATATCTTTTATATAAATTGCTATTTTATTTTGATAAGAGGTAAATTTATCACCTAGTATGAAATTACTCCCCAAGGCATGATTTTTTACGCCCAGTTTATTTCTTTGAGTATCAGAGATTAAAATTTGGTGAGGCAAATTTTCAATGATTGATAATTTATCCTTAAGTTTAAAATTGACTTGTAAAACTCTTTCAATGTGTGTTTTAGGTCGTCTTAAACTTAGTAGTAAAGGTGCAAATGGTAAATATTTTTTTGCAATATCGTATTCTTTAATTCCTAATATATTAAATAAAATTTGAGAAATAGAGTCTTTAAAATTATCATTAAAAGATCTTGGATAATTTTTTAAGCCAATAACATCGAAAAATATCCAAAGTAAATAGTGATTAAAAAAATCAAAAAATAAAGTCCAACCTTGTTCTCCATCTTCATTTCTGGATAATTTATCTAACATAAATGAAGGAAGTTGTGAGGAAACTCCATGTAAGCCCATAAAATTTACAAATAATTCTATAAATGATTGATCTGAAAAAATAATTTTTTCTAAATCTTTATTTGGATGCTTTAAACTTTTATTGGTTCTTAAAAATATATTTTTTTTCCCATAATTTTTTTCTAGCTTTCTTATAAGTTTAAAAAAACTATATGAAGTTGGATCATTCATATTAAAGCTTTTTTTCCAAAAGAAGCAGGATAATGCAGAATTTCTTTTGAATCAAGACATTTTATCTTTAATTCACAAAAGGAATTAATGCTAGCAAAAGATGCTAAAAATTTGGATATAACTAATCCTAGTAAATATACTTCACCTAAAGTATAAAACTTAGAATCCTTAATACTAAAAATAGCCACTGTTCCTTTTTTTGTAATATTTTCATCAATTAGATAAGTGCTTTTGCTTTGAATATCAACTATAGATTCTTTTAAAAGTTCATAAGATTTCCAATTTAACTGATTATTTAAAAAACTATAGCTTTCTAATACACCAAAAAAAGCTTTTCTACTTAATATGGTTTGATAAGAAAAAGATAATACAGAAACAAGTTTCCACAATAAATTGCCATCAACGCTGCATCTTCTCGCTTCACTTGGAATTTCGATATTTTTAGTATCAACACCTTTTAAATTGCAATTATTAATATCTCCTATTTTTAATCTTGAAGGCAGATCTCCATTAGAGCATAAAAGATCAATGCTTATAGTTTCATCCATTAAATAAGAGGAGAAAAAGGAAATTTCGCTAAATACTTCTCCTTTAGAATTCTTTTTAGTATTTATGCTATAAAAGTCTTTTTGATTATCTTTTAAAAATTCAAAACGTTCAAAACTCTTATAGTTTTTTAATAATCTTTTACCCCCTTCGCTATTGTGTGCTTTAACTTGCAATGTTTGTATAATCTCATAAGCTTTAGGTTGGCTTCTATCAACAAAAATTCGATAACTATCTTTTTTATGATTATTTATAAGAGGTTCTGCGCTTTTTGCAAAGATATTGATAATAGGCGTCATACTTAAAGAAAACAATTCTTTTCTAAATATGCAATTTGCAGGAAATGGTTTAGAGAATTTAAATTCAATATTAATTGTTCTTCCTTGGCAATTATTTAAAATATCTAAGTTATTAATTCTTAGAAAATTAAATTTATGGGGCATAAAAAAATATTCCCTTAACAAAGAAAAAGCTTCAAAGCCTAAATCATTATAAGATAAACTACTTTCATCTGGATTTAATCCTATTTTTTCAATATCGTAAGTATTAAGAAAAAATTCTTCATCAGTATCTAAACTTTGAATTTTTAATTCTTTTAAATAAGAATGCATGTATAATAATAAAGTACTAGACATATAGGTATCATTGCCTAAATATAAATTAATTTTTTCTAAGCCCAAATCACTTATTTTTGTTTCTGCTTTATCTATTTGTAATTTTAAATTAAAAGTATAGTCTTGGTTTTTACTTGATGCAAAAACCTCATTTATCGAAATAGGGTAAAGATAGACATCATAAACAGTTTTAAATTCACAAATGCATTTATCTATAGGTTTTGATTTAACAACGGTTCCTTTTGGAATAGTAAGTTTATTTTCTTTGCTATTTTGTTCAAGTTTAAATTCTTGCATACATAATGAGGGTATGGGATTTGTATAGTTTGGAGAAACTATATTGATTAAAGATTCTGCAATATGCGGGATATTTTCATCAAGTTCTTGGTGAATTTTAGAACTTAGGATGGCTAAATTTTCAATAATTCTTTCTACATCGGGATCTTTGCTATTGTAAGCTAAAAATGGAGCTAGTTTTGGATAATTTTTTACAAAATGTTCCCTAGTTTCATATAGATATTCAAGCTCTTTTTGATAATAAAAGATATTATCTTTCATTTAACCTCACAATATCTATTATTTTTAAAAATAATTTCTATACTAAATTCCTTAAAACGATCCTCTTGAAAAAAACATTTTACAATAAAAGAAAGTTGCCAAGGGCTTAAGCTATTATCATAAGTAATAGAAACAACTCGTATTCTTTTTTCATAACTATCAATTAACTTTCTTATTTCCTTAGCCATTGATATGCATAATTCGCTAGAACTAAGATTAATGTCAGTCATATTTGGCATCCCTAAATCTTTCGCGGTATAACAGTCATTAATCTTAGAGTTGAGCAAAACTTTTATATTATTCTTTACATCCTCAAAATCATTTTGATAGAATGGAATATGAATGTTTTGCTCATCTAAATTATGGATCAGTTTATCTAGCAAGGACATTATTATTCTTTATCTAATTTTCCTACTAAAGAAAGTTCAAAATTACCGCCCATATATTTAAAATGAGGTCGGACGCTTAGTCCTATTTTATACCATCCTGGCTCTCCTGGTATATCATCAACTTTCACTTGTGCTGCTCTGAATGGACGACGACTTCTTACTTCAGAAGGTGGATTTTCTTGATCGGAAATATATTGTCTAATCCATTCATTAAGACCATTTTCGATATCGCTTCTTTCTTTCCAGCTCCCTATTTCTTCTCGTTGTAAAACCTTTAAATAGTGCGCCAATCTTGAAATTAAAAAGATATATGGAAGTTGAGTTCCTAATCTGTAATTTGTTTCAGCTTCTTTACCTTCTGGGGTATTTTGAAATAATTTTGGTTTTAACGGAGAATTTGCTGAAAAAAATGCTGCATTATTACTATCTCTTCTTAATGTTAAAGTTATAAAACCTGCTTCTGCAAGTTCATACTCTCTCCTATCTGTAATCAAAACTTCTGTAGGTATTTTTGATTGTATAGTTCCAAAATTTTCATAAAGATAAGTAGGCAGATCCTTAACAGTCCCTCCACTTTTTGGTCCTATAATATTTCCACACCATCTATACTTAGCAAAGCTTTCTGTCAATCTTGTACAAAAAGTATACGAAGAATTAGCCCACAATAAATGATTATGCGAAGCATGTACATTTTCTTTATAATTAAAACTTTTGATAGGGTTTTCTTCAGGATCATAAGGGCTTCTTGCTAAAAATCTTGTCACTAGTAAGCCTGTATATTTAGAGTCTTCATTTTCTCTAAAAGTTCTCCACCTTGTATATTGAGGACCTTCTAGCAAACCTTGCAAATCTTGAATATTTGCAAGTTCAGAATAATCATCAAGCCCAAAAAATTTTGGTCCAAAAGATGTTAAAAAGGGAGAATGACTCATAGCCGCAATACTAGCCATTTTATTTAAAAAAGTCATATCAGGACTTGCTGATCCAAGTTGATAATCTCCAATGATTGCTCCTACAGGCTCTCCTCCAAATTGTCCATATTCTGAAGAATATATATTTTTATAAACAACGCTTTGTGTTATATCTGGATTGTTTTCAAAATCCTCTAAAGCTTCTTCTTTTCTTATATCAAATAGGTCGATTTTTATATTTTCATTAAAATCAGTTCTTTCAACTAGAAATCTAAGTCCACGCCAAGTAGATTCAAGTTTTTGAAATTCTTCATTATGTAAAACTTCATCCATTTGTTTTGAGAGTAAATGGTCAATATGGGCTATCATTTCATCAAGTGCAAATTTATTGATTTTTTCTTCGGCATTATCACTTTTTACAATTTCTGAAATAAATTCAGCAACACCTCTTTTGGCAATACTATAACTTTCATCAGTTTTAGAGTATTTGCTTTTCTCCATAATTTGTTCAATAATTGGCGTATCAATTACTTTGGTATTTGCCATTTTAATTTCCTTGCTCTTCTTGTTTAATTTCTAAAAGTAACTTTTCTTTAGTTTTTTCATTTTTTAACGCTTCTAAAACAGCTTTTCTAAAATCAGGAATATTACCCATAGGACCTTTTAAAGCCATTAAAGCTTCTCTTAGTTGCAATAATTTGTTTAACTCAGGTATTTGTTTAGCTAAGCTATCTGGAGAAAAATCCTTCATGCTAGCAATATTGAGCTTAACATCAAGCTCTTCAGCTCCTGTTCCAAGAGTATTTTTTACGCTAAAACTCGTTGTTATATTGAGTTTTCTCATAACTTGATCAAAATTGATCTTGTTAATTTGCAAAATTTCTCTTTCCTCTAAGGGGGTTTCGTTTTTTCCTTTTAAATTTGCCATTACCATTAATTTTAACGGCAGCTCCACATCCTCATTTTGTCCATTAGTTTTAGCTTTATATGTAATATTAATTCGTTCCTTTGGAGCATGAGATCCATCTGACATTTTAAATCCTTAAAAATAAAAATTTTAGCTTAATTATTATATTAAAATTTGCTAAATTTAATCTTGCATCATTTAATTTTATTTTTTGCGTTTTCATATTCTTCGGCTAGATAATCTTTTAGTAGAGTTTTTTCCATTAACTCTACTAAGTATATATTTAAAATTTTAGAGTTCTTTTTCATTCCTTTTGATTCAAAAATTTTTACCATATCTAGCAAGGAATTAATATTATTCATAGTAGAATTATTAAAATTTTCTTTATCAATATTCATCAGCATTTGCTCAAAATCTTGTAATGTATGTTCTTTGTCAGTTTTTTTACTTGAAAAAAAACTTTTTTTATTTTCTTTGGATTTAACAAAATATTTATAAACTTCTTCTTTGCAGATAAAATCACCATTTTGAAAACGGAGAAGTTCAATAGTATCAAATTTAGAAATAAAATCACTTGTTAATATTATAAGAATGTCTAATTGTTTATTTTTTTTCTTTTTTTCTAAAAAATCACAAAAGAGTTGTACACCCTCTATCCAAAAAGGATTTAAAATAAGTTCATGCATAAAACATTTAATATGTTCTATATCATTTTCTTTATCAGAAAGTAATATGCGAATTATATCTGCATCAGGTTTTCTTATTTTAGTAATTTTTTCATTATTACATTCAGGCAAACACCTGATTTTTCCCCACATTGCTTGGGTGAATAAAGCGTAGATATTGAGATTATTTTCATCCTCTTCTAAAAGCTCAAATGCAAGTTTTTGATAAAAATTTTTATATTCTCTCTCGTTTAAAGAGTTAATATTATCGCTTCTAATGTTTATAGATACTTGAGTTACAGGAGATTTTGGAAGTTGTGGTGCAACTTGAGCAATTTCAATTTTTGCAAAATTGCAAGATAGTAAATTTTCAAATTCGGAAAATAAAGTAATAAATTGATTAACAATCTCAGATGATATAAGCACTTTTGTTTTATTGTATTCTTGAATAAAATTTTGAATAAAATTTTGAATTTTTCGCTTTTGAGCTAATATATAAGCATTATTTTCATCTATAAGTTTTTTTAAATGTTGAAAAAGAAGCAAAAGCTTTTCAAAGCATTCTTCATTGTTTAAATTAAAACACGATAAAAGAAAATAGTTGCAAATTTTAAAATTTAAAGAATGATTTAATAATATAAACTGAGAATATTGATAAACTTTATCCCAAGAAATATTTTCATGGTTTAAAGTCTTATATTTTGACATCTCATCTTCAAGTAACTGAAATTCTTGTAGTTCATCTAAATTATTTTTCAATTGATCACAAAAATACATTTAATTCCTCCAAAAATTTGCCTCATTATAATTAAATTTTAAAAAATATTATGTTAATTTTTTAAAAAATTTACTCAATTAATCATAAATTATATATTCTAAGATAGAAAGGATACTTTAGTTTCATGTTTTGTAAAAAAAGTTTATTTTTTTTATTGCCACTATTCTTTTGCGCTTGCTCAAGTGTTGTTAGTGTTAAGATAAATAATGTAGAGAATTCCAATCTTAATAATAGACATGATGATGTTCCTGTTACAGCTATTGTATATCAACTTAAGGATATTAAAAAATTTGAAGAAGCAAGTGATATAGATTTGGCTACTAGAGAAGAGGGGGTACTAGGCAAGGATAAACTTGATTCTATTAAAACGCAAATTGCACCTAAAGACAATATTATCGCGGTTAAAGTAGATGAAGAAGAGGTTCCTTATGTAGGCATTCTTGTATTATTTGCAAATAATACAAAAAAAACAACAAAAATATGGGCAAAGACCGAAGATGCAAATGGGTTTGGGAAGAATAAGTATTTAAAATTTGAAATATCCAAAGAAGGTATCAAAAGAATTAAATAGGAATAATATATGGCAAATAAATTAAAAGTTGCTTGGTTTGATGGACTTAATATTGGACAAACCCATTTTGAGCAGCAAGAAAGATTTTTTAATAGAAATATAGATCTTAAAACTATAAATATATATAGTAATTTATATGGAATAATAGACTTGGAATTTTCTCAAGAGATGTTATTGCAAGGAAAAATTGCACTTTCTAAAATTTCAGGTATCGCACAAGATGGAAGCATTTTTAATGCACCTGAGCAAGATTTGTTGCCTGAGCCTATTGAAATCAATTATGAATCTTTAATTGATTCAGTTGTGGTATTAAAAATTCCTATCGGAGTTACTGATATTGCTGATTTATCTTTAAGAAATACTTTTCCAAATTCAAAGTTTATATGTCTTAGAAATAGTATTGCTTTAAGAAATTATGATGATTCAAAATCTAATGTAATGGACAAAATTGAAGATGAGTACGAACTTGAAAATCTGACTTTTACACAAGAGAAAAAAGATTTACTTCTTGCTAGTTTAAGATTAAAACTTGGCATTTTAGGTAATTCAACTCCTGATGAACTTGAATTACCAATTGCAAAAATTAAAAATATTGATATCAATAAAAAAATTGAATTAGAAAGTGATTTTATACCCACTTGCTTAAATATCAGCAAAATATCTACCATAAGATCCTTTTTGGAAGAAATTATTTTTTCAATCAATCAACATAAAAAAGTTCTATCTAATGTTTTTAAAGGAATCGATCAAACAAAAAATACATTGGATTTTAGCACTTTTTTATCCCTTAATCTTTTAAAAAAATGGTATTTAATATTTTCACATCTATCAAAAAAAGATAAAATACATCCTGAATTTTTATACGAAAAATTTTTAGAATTTCAAGGAGAGCTTGCAGCTTTTAGCAACGAAGAATCTTTTTTAGATTTTATTCCTTATAAACACGATAATCTTTATAATACTTTTTTAAATATGATGAATAATCTAAGATTGTTATTTTCTAAAATCACAAGCCCTAAATATTTTATAGCTAAGACTAGTATTAACGGCAACGGTTTTTATGATTTTATTTTTGATAATTCGGGAATTTTAGAAGAAAGTGAAATTTATTTCGCAATTCGTGCAGATGTTACTACAGAATATCTACTTAATAATTTTAAAATTCAAAGCAAGATACATACTCAAAGTAAAATTAAAAATATAGTCGCAACTCAGCTTGAGGGCTTAAATGTAGATCAAGTACCTAATGTTCCATCTAGCATTCCTTATTTAAATGGTTATGTTTATTATAAATTAGATAAAAGAGATCAACTGTTTAAAGATTTTAAAAATGAAAGTATCATTAGTATGTACTTGACCAACAATATAAAAAACCCTGATATTATAATGTGGGCGGTATTTCAATGAAAGAAATAAATGAAGAAAAAAAGGCATTAAGCTTACTTCTTGATTCAGATTTTGATGGTTTAAAAAACAATAAAATTATTGATTATTCTTTGGAGTTGCTTTTGCTTTCTTATAGACTTTCAAAAATAAGCTCTATGGATACAAGTAGTATTAATCAACTTAGAGAAACATTGATTAATAAAATTTTAGATATAACCGCTAAATTAAGTATATGTAAAGAATATGATGAAAAAGAAATTATTAAATTCAAATATTGTCTTTGTGTCTTTATAGATGAAAGCTTAATGAAAAATGAACTTTTTATTAATTTTTGGGCTCACAATACTCTAACTGTAAGGTTATTTGATGAAACTTTAGGTGGAAATAATTTTTATGATATTGCATCATCTTGGATTAATAACCCTTTTAAGTTTAAAGATTTTTTGGAATTTATCTATGCTTGTTTGATTCTTGGTTATAAAGGAAAATATAATGAGACTAAGGATAGAGATGAAAAAATAATTCATTTTTGCAATAATATTGCCACATCTTTAAAACCGGTTTATAAGATAGAAGAAGAGTTAGCTTTTAATAAAGCATATAAAACTGGTTTGAAAGAAAATATTTGGCAAAAATTTATAAGATTGTATTTTAAAAAACTTATTATCGTTGTGCCAGCATTGATTATATTAGGAGTATTAAGCTATGCAATTTTCAATTTAGAAACCAATAATCTTAAAGTGGATAATAATATATCCGTATTGATAAAAAATTTAACACATATAGAATAAATATACTAAATTTTTAAATATCAATTTATTTGTTATGAGTAAAATTAAATAAAAATTATTTTACAGCTAGAATAAAAATCAAATGCAAAACCTATAAAAGGATAAAAATATATGAAAAAACAAGCTCTATTATTTTAATGATAAAGAAAAAGTTATACTGCTAACACTAAACCACAAAATTACATCTTAATTTTAATAAAATAGAGAATCTAAGGAGATAACCCATGACATATATATTACTTCTTATTATAATTTCTACTATTCTTTCTTATCTTATATTAAAATTTATTTATAAAATCATCTTTAAATCTACAAAAAGCGTTTCAAAGTTTTTAGTCTTTCTTGGAAGTATAGGCTTAATTATCTTTTATTATACTCCTTATTCTTATTATTTAGAGCCTAGTTATTGGCAATTTAGGAATATGTGTAAGTTAAATGAACTTCCTAAAGTATAATAAGATTCTAGGGTATTTTG
>NZ_MJYA01000026.1:0-87241 GCF_001763075.1 Campylobacter sp. BCW_4321
GGGGGGGGTACATAACATTATTTAAAAAACTTTATAAAATTAAAAAACAACACAAAAAAGAACAAAAAATTTATCAACAAAGCATACAAGTTTTTCCTCAACTCAAATATCCAAGTTTAGAAACATGCAGTGATTATGAGCAAGCTTTAAGATATAAATTTCATTTATCCTATATGCTAGGTGAAGTTTTAATCAAGGCTGATAAAACCTGGTATAAAGGAAGTGGATTTAAACTAAAAAATGATATTGAAAAAGCTAAAAAAGAATTCCAAATTTTTAGAGAAATTTTTAAAGAATTCGATCAGATTAGCTCTAGCATCCTTGAAGGATTGATAGATAATAAACAATTATTTTTAAAAAAATTTCTAAGAATAAAAAATATATTAAAAATTCATCAAGACTATAAAACAATATTAGATAATATCTTTCACAATTTTAATTATTTTATACAAAATTTTGATCTTATAGAAGAATGGTTGTTATCAGATGATTTTAATGAAAGATATAAAAAAGGAAATCATCCTTACCCTTCTTTACTTGATCCTAAGAAACTAAATGATGAAAATGAAAAAATCAATTATCATAACATACCTGCTGAACTTGCATGGGATATGAATTTACCCTTACCTGATGGGTATAAGTTTGTGTTTATAAGATTTAGTTTATCTGGTGGTGCAGCAATGTTTTCTTTTTTTGATAAATGTAAAGTTGATACATGCGTGTCGAGTGTAAAATTAAATTTTATTAAAAATTTAACATATAAAGATATATATAATAAATTCAAATGCATTAAAGACGATTATTGTATCAGTATTTTTGATGATATAGCATGTAAAACCATTGAAAGATCTAAATTATTATATTTTATAAAGAATGATAAAAAAATTTTAATACTTGTTAGAGACCCTATAGAAAGATTAAAACACGCTATTAATCATGGAGATTATAAATATGACCACCAAAGATTTAATGAAAATATAGATACTAGAAAATCTATAGAAGATGAAATAAATAGATCGTTTTATTTTTTTGATGATAAAAATTGTAATTTTTATGATTTTGTAAAAGGTTGTATAACTTGGCCTACATATAATTATAAAAAAATAATAAACCCTATTTTAAATACGAATGAAATTTTATACTTAGATATGAAAGATATTATGCCAGATAAAGCGTTTGACACAATGTTAGAATTGTCTAAAATTTTAAATTTTAATCCTCCAAAGTTAAAAGATAAAGATTTTTTTCAAGGAATAAAAAATAGTGATTATAGGTTTCATATACCTGTTTCATTATGTTTTTATAAAAATAATCATATTTTCTTTAAAATATATGTATGTTTAAAAAGTAATGATAGTAAAAGTTTAATAAATATTAATAAAGAATTAATAAAAGTTAATCATATATTGTTAAGAGATCTTTCTTTTTTAATAAATCAAGAAGATATTCATAAAATAGATAAATATTATAAACACATAATTACGCAATATCAGATAAATTTTTTAAATATTTTAGAAAAAAGAATAAAATATATTCAAAAAAATAAAATAACAGCCGAACAAGTTTTAGTTTATCTTCATAAAAATAGTGAATTAAAAAAAATATTAAAACAAATTTTAGATGAAGAATTAATTCATATTAAGCAACATTGTCCAGATATAATAGCTTCTTGGAAGTATTATCAAGAATTTGAAAAAATGTGTAAGGAGTTAGATGGTAATATTTAAGAGATTTGTAAATTAATAAAAAAAAAGATATAATTATGTTTTAATTTAGAGAAAGGAATCAATATGAAACAAGGGGATTTTACAGATGTTGCAAAGCATTATCATAATAGACCTGCTTATAGTCCGTTTTTGCTTGAAAAACTTGTAGCTTGTATCAATGATAAAAATAAAAATTTAAGAGATTTGAATATTGTTGAAGTAGGAGCTGGAACCGGAAAACTTACTAAGATGCTGGGAGAAATGTTTGGATGCCAAATTAGTGCTGTGGAGCCAAATGATAATATGCGTAAAGAAGGGCAAAAATTTACACAAAATTTATCAAATATTTCTTGGCACAAAGGAAGTGGTGAAGAAACCTGCATGAGCAATAATCAAGCTGATTGGGTCATCATGGCTAGTTCTTTTCATTGGACAGATCCTAAAAAATCTCTCCCAGAATTTAATCGTATATTGACAGGGGGGGGGTATTTCACTGCGATTTGGAATCCTCGCCACATTGTAGAGGGTTCGGTTTTTGATGAGATCGAAAAGGAGATTAAACATATTGTTCCAGAGCTTGCTCGTGTAAGCAGTGGGGTACAAAATGTTAAAAAATGGGAAGAAATCTTGGTAAGTACTGGAGATTTCAAAGACTGCTTTTTTATGGAGTGTGACTACAAAGAGTTTTGGGATAAAGAGCGTTATCTTGGAGCTTGGCATTCTGTAAATGATATACAAGCACAAGCAGGTGAAAAAAGATGGAAGGAAATTTTAGAGATGATAGAAGCTAAAATTTCTCATATGCAAAGTATAGAAATTTTTTATAAAATAAGAGCGTGGACAGTTGTAAAAAATAATAAAAAATCTTAAACAAGGAAGATGTTATGATAAAAAATGAAAAACTAGTAGAACAAGTGTGGGATTATACCAAGCATGCTAAATTTTATAGCTATAGACCAAATTATGCTCCAAAAACTATAGATATGCTTATTAGTTTAGTTGGAAAAAAAGATATTAAAGTCGCTGATATCGGTGCAGGAACAGGAAATTTAAGCATTATGCTTTTAGAAAGAGGATGTAAGGTAGTATCTGTAGAACCAAATGATGCGATGCGTGAGATCGGGATAGAAAGAACTAAGGATCAAAAGATTGATTGGGTTAGGGCAACAGGCTTAAACTCAACACTCCAAAATAGTGAATTTGATTGGGTGACTTTTGGTAGTAGTTTTAATGTAATGGATAGAAATGAAGCCTTAGAAGAAGCGCATCGCTTATTAAAATCAGAGGGATATTTTTCTTGTATGTGGAATCACAGGGATTTAAACGATCCTGTGCAAAAAATAGCTGAAGATACTATTGTAGAATTTGTACCAAATTATACAAGGGGAACAAGAAGAGAAGATCAAAGACCAATTATAGAGAGTCGAAAGGATCTTTTTGATAATATTGTTTATATTGAAGAGGATTTTTATTTTCATCAAAGTATTGAAAATTATATTAATGCATGGAAAAGTGTTAAAAATCCTTACTGGGATTTGGAGACTGATGAAGGAAATGAACTTTTTAATAAAATTAGTGATAAAATTTCACAAAGACTTCCTAAGGAATTTAGCATAAAATATACCACTCGTTGTTGGAGTGCTAAAAAAATATAAAACTAAGGAAAAAACATGGCGGAGTTAAATTTTAAAACCAAAGCACAAAATTTAAAAAATTTACAAACAAAATTAAAAAAAGCAAAAGTTCTACCTTTGGTTTTAACTTCGCTTGAAGAATTAATATCAAATGAAGATAAAGTTTTACAGGACATTCAAACTTTAAAGGCTAATAGACTCATTATAAGAAGTTCTTCTTTAAGTGAAGATAGTATGAAAAACTCCAATGCAGGTGCTTTTCTTTCTTTGGCAAATATTAAAGCTGATTCTAAAGATGAGTTATTAAAAGCTTTATATGAAGTTGCCAATTCTATGCCATCAAAAAGTGATGAAATTTTAGTTCAACCTATGCTTGAAAACATTACTCTTTGTGGAGTTGGTTTTAGTGTTGATAAGGATAATTTTTCCCCTTATTTTTGTCTTCAATATGATGAAAATGGTTCAAATAGCTCTATTACAGATGGAAGTAGTAAGAGTGCAAAAACTTACTATCATTACAGAGATTATTTAGAATTTAAAGATATTAGACTTCAAAAAATTATAGAACTTATAAAAGAATTAGAAGTTTTATATGACTGTTGTTTTTTAGATGTTGAATTTGCATTTGCTGTTCAAGATGATAAGGAAGAACTTTTTTGCTTACAAGTGCGTCCTTTGGTTATGCATGAAAAAAATAATTTATTTCATTCTTTACCAAAAGAAGCTTTATATAGATTTTATAAACGTTTTGAGTCTTTAAAAGAATCAAGATCTAGAGTTTTAGGAGATAAAGCCATTTTTGGGGTAATGCCTGATTGGAATCCAGCTGAAATCATAGGGTTAAGGCCTAAGCGTTTAGCTTTTAGTTTATATAAAGAAATCATTACGGATAATATCTGGGCGTATCAAAGAGATAATTATGGTTATAGAGATCTAAGATCCCATCCTTTAATCCATTCTTTTTTAGGCATTCCTTATGTAGATGTAAGATTGTCTTTTAATTCTTTTATACCAAAAAAGTTAGATGAAAATATCGCGCAAAAACTTGTCAATTTTTACTTAGATAAGCTTAATAAAAATCATGAATTGCACGACAAGATTGAATTTAATATTGTTTATTCTTGTTATGACTTTAATAGTTCCAAAAAATTAGAAGAACTTTTAAATCATGGTTTTAATGAAAATGAAATCAAAAGATTAGAATTTTCGTTATTAGAACTTACAAATAAGATTATTAATCCTAGATCAGGGCTTTATTTAAAAGACATACAAAAAGCTTATAAGCTAAAAGAAAGATATGATAGCATTATTAATTCTAATTTTTCTTTAATTGATAAAATTTATTGGCTTATTGAAGAATGCAAGCGTTATGGAACCTTGCCTTTTGCGGGAGTGGCTAGGGCTGCATTTGTAGCAATGCAACTTTTAAATTCTTTAGTTGAGATTGATTTTATAACTAAAGAGGAAAAAGATGATTTTTTAAATTCACTCAATACAGTGAGTAAAAATTTAAGCAAACAAACAAACCATCTTAATTTTCACAACAAAGATCAATTTTTGAAAGATTTTGGACACTTAAGAGCAGGAACTTATAATATTTTATCTCCAAGATATGATGAAGATTTTGAACTTTATTTTGATGTGGATCAAAAAGATAGTAAAGTTTATTTACAAGATAAAGCTTTTGTTTTTTCAGAAGAAAAGACAAAAGCTTTAAATGCTTTACTTAGAGAACATGGGCTAGAGATTAATGCTTGTGAATTTTTTGATTTTTTAAAGCAGGCTATCGAGGGTAGAGAGCTCGTTAAATTTGAATTCACTAGATTGCTTTCTAAGGCTATAGTTTATATAGAAGAATTAGGCAAATATTATGGTATTGAAAAAGAAGATTTGGCTCATCTTGATATAAAAAGCATTTTAAATCTTTATTCTAGTCTTTATTCTATAAATCCAAAAGAGCAGTTCATGGAAGAAATTAATCGTAATAAAAAAGAATATGAACTTACACAAGCTATAAAACTTCCTTCTTTGCTTTGCAATGCTGATGAAATTTTTTCTTTTTATAATCATAGTATTATTCCAAATTTCATCACACAAAAGAGCATCACTGCATTTACGGCGAAAGAAAATGATAAAGATTTAGAAGGAAAGATTGTTTTAATTTATGCAGCAGATCCTGGGTATGATTATTTATTTACAAAAAATATAGCAGGACTTGTTACATGTTATGGGGGTGCTAATTCACATATGGCTATCCGTGCTTCAGAACTTGGAATGCCTGCTGTTATAGGAGTTGGAGAAGAAAATTTTGAAAAATATTTAAAAGCTAAAAAAATCAATATAGAATGTGAAAGTGAGCAAATATTTTGTTTATAGGTATTACTCAAAGACTTATTTGCAATGAAAATTATTATGAAGAAAGAGAATGTTTGGCTTTGGATTGGGGAAAATTATTTAATAAAGATTTATTTAAAAATTTTACTCCTCTTCCTCTTAGCTATGAAATAGATTTTTCTCATTATAAACATCTAATAAAAGCTGTGATATTAAGCGGTGGTAATGATTTAAGTTTTTATAGTCCTAATGTTTTATCTAAAAAGAGAGATTTATACGAAAAGCAAGTTATAGAAATTTGTTTAAAAGAAAAAATACCACTTTTAGGAATTTGCAGAGGAGCTCAGATGATAGCTCATTATTTTAACAGCCATATAAGTCCTTGTGAAAATCATATAGGCAAACATGAAGTATTTTTCTCAAAAGAAAAATTTATAAGTAATTCTTTTCATAATTTTGCTATTGAAAAATTAGGTGAAGATCTTGTAGAACTTTGCTTAGCAAAAGATAATACTATAGAAGCTTTTAAACATAAGTATGAAAATATTTTTGGTATAATGTGGCATATTGAAAGAGAAAATGGGCTTAATAATATTCAAATTTTAAAAGAGTGGTTTAGTTTAATCAAGGAATAATATGAATGCAATTATCTTAGCAGCAGGTTTTGGATCAAGGCTGATGCCTTTAACAAAAGATCAACCAAAGTGTATGGTTGAGTATAAGAATAAAAAAATAATAGATTATGAAATCGAAGCTTTAAAATCAGCAGGTATAAATGAAATAGCTGTTGTGGGTGGATATTTAAACGATGTGCTAAAAAATTATCTTAATAAATATGATATTGAGCATTTTTTTATTAATTCAAAATATGATAAAACCAATATGGTTCATACTTTTTTTTGTGCTAAAAATTTTATGTTAAAATGCATCGAAGAAAAACAAGATTTGATTATTTCTTATGCAGATATCGTTTATTTTCAAGATTGCGTGCAAAAGCTTATAAATGCCAAAGAAGAATTTGCTATAGTAGTTGATAAGTCTTGGCGTAAGCTTTGGAGCAAACGCTTTGCAAATCCTTTAGAAGATGCTGAAACATTAAAGATGGCAAATGGTTATATTATAGAACTTGGAAAAAAAGCTAATGCCTATGATGAGATAGAAGCTCAATATATAGGACTTTTTAAATTTTCTTATCAATTTCTTTCCGAAGTTATTGCTTTTTATGAAATGCTTGACCGAGATATTTTATATGATAATAAAAATTTTGAAAATATGTATATGACAAGTTTTTTGCAGGCTTTAATTGAAAAATACAACAACGCAAAAGCAGTGAAAATTGATGGCAATTGGTGTGAAATTGATTTTATGAGTGATTTAGAGGTGCAAATTGAAAAATAATCCTTATATTATTTGGCTTACTGGTTTAGCTGGAAGCGGAAAAACAACTATAGGTCAAGCTTTGTATGAAAAATTAAAACTAAAATATAAAAACCTTATTTATCTCGATGGAGATGAGTTAAGAGAAATATTAGGACATTATGCATACGATAAACAAGGTCGCATAGATATGGCTTTGAAAAGAGCTAAATTTGCAAAATTTTTAAACGATCAAGGTATGATAGTTATTGTCACTACGATTTCAATGTTTAATGAGATTTATGATTACAATAGAAAGCAATTAAAAAATTATTATGAAATTTATATAGAATGCGATATGCATGAATTAATGCAAAGAGATCAAAAAGGACTTTATACTAAGGCTTTAAATAAAGAAATTGATAATGTAGTTGGTGTTGATATAGAATTTGATAAACCAGAAGCTGATTTAGTGATCAATAATTCTTGTCGAAATAATTTAGAAGAAAAAGTTGAATTTATAATAAAGAAATTGGCATTGTGAAGTATTACTCAATATCAAAAAAACTTATCGCTAATGCTAGGAATTTTTACAGTATTTTTTTATATAAGAGAAATTTAAAAATCAACAAAGATGATCTTTTCTTTGGCTGGGGACGCAAAAAATCAGGTTTAAAAGCTATGAATTTAGCAAAAAAACATAAGGCTAAATTCATACTTTTAGAAGATGGATTTATTCGCTCATTAAATTTAGGAGTTGAAAATAGCCCAAGTTTTTCTATAGTTAAAGATAATATAGGCGTTTATTATGATGCAACAGCACCTTCAAAGCTTGAAAATCTTTTAAATACTTATGAATTTAAAGATGAAGAAATCAAGCAAGCTAAAAAAGCTATAGAGCTTATCAAAAAATATAAAATTAGCAAGTACAATAACAATCTTGATATTCCAGATGATTATTTTCAAAAAGATGAAAAACGCGTTTTAATCATCACTCAAACAGCCAATGATGCCTCTCTTGAATTTGGTTTTGCTAAAGATTTTAAAACTGTCGATATGATAAAAGATGCCATAAAAGAAAATCCTGATTCTAAAATTTATATAAAAATCCATCCTGATGTTTTAAGCGGTAAAAAACAAAGTGATTTAGTTATAAATTTCTTGCCTAAAGAATGTATTTTAATCACTGAAAATTTTAATCCCATAGCCTTGCTTGAGTTTTTTGATAAGGTTTATACCAAAACTTCTGGTATGGGTTTTGAAGCTTTGATACAAGAATGTGAGTGTATTTGTTATGGCATGCCATTTTATGCAGGTTGGGGTCTAACAAAAGATAAATTAGAGTGTAAAAGAAGGATGCAAAAAAGAAGTTTAGAAGAAGTTTTCTATGCTGCTTATATACTTTATAGCGAGTATTTTAATTCTTATTTAAATCAAAAAAGTAATATTTTTGATACTATTCAAACTTTAGCAAAATATAAAGATATAGAAAAGGTAAATTCTAACAGGCTTTTTATGCTAGGCTTTACCTTATGGAAAAGGCATTTTATCAAGCCTTTTTTTAAGGCCAAAGATAATGAAATTATTTTTTTAAATTCTATTAAATCTTTAGTTAGATACAAGCTTAAAGAAGATGATAAATTTTTTATTTGGGGTAGAAGGATAGATTATAATATTCTTAAAAGCACTCTTATAAAAAAAGCGCAAGATGAGAATTTATCTCATTTTACTCCTAAAATTTCTTTAGTAGAAGATGGTTTTATTCGTTCGATTTCATTGGGTTCTGATCTTACGCGCCCTTTTTCTTTAATCGTTGATGATAAAGGACTTTACATTGATCCAAACAAACCAAGTAAACTAGAAGAGCTCTTGCAAAACGAAATCTTTGATGAAAATATGCTAAATAGGGCGAAAAATATTATAAAAACCTTACTTGAGAACCGCTTTTCAAAATATAATGGTTTAAAGCATGAAGACTTAAAAATCAATGCCAAAATAGGACAAAAGATTATTTTAATCCCCGCTCAAGTTGAAGATGATGCTTCGATGATTTTAGGAGGTTTTGGTTTATCTACTCTTGATTTGCTTAAGGAGGTGCGTGCTAAAAATCAAGATGCTTATATCATCTTTAAACCTCATCCCGATGTGTTAAGTGGCAACCGTGTGGGTTTAAAAGATGAAACACTCATCTTGAAATTTTGTGATGAGATTGTAAAAGATTGCAGTATTGATAGTGCTATAAAAATTGCCGATGAAATTCACACTATTACTTCTACAAGTGGTTTTGATGCTCTTTTAAGAGCTAAAAAAGTTTTTACTTATGGCATGCCTTTTTATGCGGGCTGGGGTTTAACAAAAGATAAACATAAATGCAAAAGAAGAACAAGAAAACTAAGCTTAGAAGAGCTTGTAGCAGGTGCTTTGATCACATATCCAAGATATATAAATCCTAAAACAAAAACTTTATGTGAAATTGAAGTTTGTTTAGATATAATGCTAAATTTACAAAAAGATTATTTTTCAAAAAAACATACAAAATTGGCAATAGATTTTAAAACTTTTATGCTTAGAAAAATAAGAAGATTTTATGAATTTTTAGCAAAGAAATGAGATTTAGCACTAAAATTAAAAAAGAATTTAGCGGTAAAAATGTTTTACTCTTGCAAGGACCTGTGGGAAATTTTTTTCATCATCTTGCAATGAAAATGAAAAAAAACCAAACCAAAGTTTTTAAACTCAATTTTAACGGCGGAGATTTTTTTTTCTATCCTAGTGGAACGAGGTGTAAGTGTGATGAAAAAGATCTTGAAAATTTCTATAGGGATTTTTTTCAAAGTAAAAAAATCGATACTATTTTAATGTATAATGATTGTCGCATTATACATGCTAAGGCTATTAAAGTGGCTAAAGAATTAGAAATTGAAGTATGGATTTTTGAAGAAGGGTATTTAAGGCCTTATTGTATTACTTTGGAAAAAGATGGAGTGAATGCAAATTCTTCTTTACCGCGTGATAAAAATTTTTATCTTTCTCAAAATATTTTTACCAAAGAAAGTATAAAAGAAATTCCAGGTGGATTTAAATTTATGGCTTTTGATGCTTTTTTGTATTGGTTGTTTGCTTTTATTTTGGCTCCATTTTTTAACAACAAACTTCATCATCGTACTTTATATCCTTTTGAATTTTTATTTTGGTTTAGATCTTTATATAGAAAATATCTTTATAAGATTACAGAAAAAAAACTAAATGAAAAGATTTATAATTTAGAAAAAAAGTACTTTTTGGCGATTTTACAAGTTTATAGCGATACGCAAATTAAATATCATTACAAAAAAAGCATAGAGCACTTTATAGAGCAAACCATACTTTCTTTTGCAAACCATGCAAGAGCTAAATCTTATCTAGTTTTTAAACACCATCCCATGGATAGGGGTTATAAGAATTATTCTAAACTCATAAATGATTTAAGTCAAAAATATCATGTAGAAGGAAGGGTTTTATATGTTCATGATACCCACTTGCCAGTTCTTTTAAGAAAGGCTTTAGGTTGTATTACTATAAATTCAACAGTAGGTCTTAGTGCTATTTTAGAAGGCTGCCCGACTAAGGTTTGTGGCAATGCTTTTTATGATTTTGAAGGCTTATCTTATCCAAAGAAGCTTCAATTTTTTTGGCGTGAAGCTCATGCTTATAAACCTAATCCTATTTTGGTATGTAATTTTAAGAAATACCTTTTACAAACCAATCAATTCAACGGCAATTTTTACAAAAATTTCTTTTTAGACAAATAAGACTAAAAAGCTTTGATTAAGAGAGCTTTTAAAGCAAAGTTGTTATAATTAAAAGTAAAAAGAAATATTGTATGAATAGGGAAGTATTTTATATAGCAGGATATGATCCTAAAAGTTATAGATTTTATTATGATTTATTTAAAAAAAACCTAAAAGATTATTCCCATGCTTTTAATATTAAAGCTGATTTAAGTAAAATTGAAAAAAAAGAGCAATTTCCTTTTTTTCAAATTTCTTGCGAAGGAGTACAAACTAAGTATCATTTTTTAACATGGAATGATATTGTTAAAAAAAATTGGTCAGAAAATTATAAAGATGCCTTAGCGGATTGTTATAGCTTTTTTAGAATTTATACCATTACAGGACTTTTTATCAAATTTGGCAAAGAGTCGATTTATCAACTTATCACAGGTTATTATCCTTTTTTTTATGTGTTATTTTCTTTACTATTTTCTTTGGTTTTGGCTTTTGGAAGTTTTGCTTTTTTTCAAAATTATATGCATTTTTCTTTAGCCATCATCATAGGATGTTTTTTAGGGTTTTTACTAAATCATTTTTTATTTAAATTAGGTAAGAAATTAGCTGTATTTTGGATAGCAAGAATTTGTGCTTTTTGTGCTACTTGGCAAGATAAAAAAATAGGCATTATGCAAGAAAGAATCAAGCTTTTTGCAAATGTTATAGTAGATAAGCTAAAACAAAACGAAAGCAAACAAGATTATGAGCTTATTTTGGTAGCACATAGTGTTGGAACTATAGTTTGTATAGAAGTTTTGGAGTATATTTTGAGACAAAATTTAGATTTATCTTTGCTTCGTAAATTAAAAATTCTTACTTTAGGAGAATGTATACCTTTAGTGAGTTATCAAAAAAAAGCAGATGAATTTAGAAAGAAGCTTGAATTTGTTTCAAGGTTTGATTTAAAATGGTATGATTACACATCGATTATTGATGGAGCATGTTTTCCTCAAGTGGATTTTTTCTGCACGAGTGGTGTAAATGCTAAATTTACACCCCCATTTTTAAGTACTAAATTTCACACTTTATATGAAAAACATGAGTATAAAAAAATAAAAAGAGATAAAAACAAAGCGCACTTTTTATATCTTTATAGTATTAGTGTTAAAGGTGATTATGATTTTTTTTCTTTCATCATAATGCCTAAATTTTTAGAAGAAAAGGTAAAAATATGAGTGAATGTCCCTTTTTTCCAAAACCTTATAAAAATAAAGCTTCTACACTTTTAACTTTTTTGTTAAAGCGTAGATCTTGGCTTGATGGGCTTTATGAGCGTAGTTATAAAATGCAAACAGGCTATGTGAAGATGCCAAATTTTGATCTTTATGTTATAAATGACACTAAAGAAGTTAAAAGAATGATGGTTGATGAGGTTAGAGAATTTCCTAAAAGTGCATTTTTGCATGAGCTTTTAAGTCCGCTTTTAGGGGAGAGCATTTTTACTACAAATGGTGAAGTTTGGAAAAAGCAAAGAGAGCTTTTGCGTCCAAGTTTTGAAATGACTCGTATCAATAAAGTGTTTAATCTTATGAGTGAAGCTGTGGCAGATATGATGGATCGTTTTAGCAAGTATCCAAATCATGCTGTTATCGAAGTAGATGAAGCTATGACTTTTATTACCGCTGATGTGATTTTTCGCACCATTATGTCTTCAAAACTCGATGAGGAAAAAGGTAAAAAAATCTTAAATGCCTTTGTGACTTTTCAAGAGCAAAGTGTGCATACAGCCATGCGTCGTATGTTTCGTTTTCCAAAATGGCTTTCTTATGTTTTAGGAGATCGTAAGCGTGCTAAGGCCGGAGATGTGATTAGGCAGGTTTTAAGTGACATCATAAAGCCAAGATATGATATGGCAGATAATGCAGAATTTGAAGATATTTTAGGATCTTTGCTTTTAGTAGTGGATGCGGATACAAATAAGCGTTTTTCTTTTGAGGAAATTTTAGATCAAGTGGCTATGCTTTTTTTAGCAGGACATGAAACCACAGCAAGTTCTTTGACATGGACGCTTTATTTGCTTAGTCTTTATCCTAAGGAGCAAGAAAAAGCTTATGAGGAGATTACTCAGGTTTTACAGGGTGGAGCCATTGAAATTTCGCATCTAAGACAGTTTAAATACTTAACAAATATTTTTAAAGAATCTTTAAGACTTTATCCTCCTGTTGGATTTTTTGCAAGAGAGGCAAAAAAAGATACCCAAGTTAGAGATAAGCTTATTAAAAAAGGTTCTGGGGTGGTGATTGCTCCTTGGCTGATACACAGACATGAAGAATTTTGGACAAATCCACATGGATTTAATCCTTCTCGTTTTGAAAGAGAATACAAAAAAGATGCTTATTTGCCTTTTGGTGTAGGGGAAAGAATTTGCATAGGACAAGGTTTTGCTATGCAAGAAGCGATTTTGATTTTGGCTAATATTTTAAAAACTTACAAACTAGAACTTGAAGAAGGTTTTGTACCTGATGTAGTAGGCCGTTTAACAGTGCGTTCGGCTAATGGTATGAGGATAAAATTTAGCAAAAGAGAGTTATGAAAAGAGTTAGAACTAAAATTCGTGCCAATTTTCGTCGTCGTGTAAAACGCACTTTAAAAGGAAGCTTAAAAGAAAAATTAGCAGGGACTATTCTGCTTTGTGCAATAGTACCTTTAGCAGTTTTAGGATATCTTTTTATCGTGATTATAGGAACTTTTTTTAATACCGCACGAGCAAGACAGGGTGTTAGAGCCTTAGATCATTTTGTAAATGCAAGCTTGTTTAATGGCTATGCTTGGGAGAGCGTTTCTTCTCATGCGTGGCGTGAAAGAAATCGTAAAAAATGGGCAAGGATTGTTATAAAAATCACAGATTTTTTTCAAAAAGATCATTGTAAAAGAGCAAATAAAAGAGAACAACCTGTGGTAGATTTCATACTTTCAAGAAATTTAGACAAGCAAACTATAGGAAAATAATCAAACTATAGCCACTATGGCTATAGCAAAACCATTATCATGAGAAATGCTTAGGGAAGTTTGAGTGATATTAAAATTTTTTGTAATTTTTTGAGAATATTTTAATTTAGGCGCGTTTTTTTCATCTTTTGATATTTCAATATCAAAAAAAC
This sequence comes from Campylobacter sp. BCW_4321, assembly GCF_001763075.1. Classification (NCBI taxonomy): domain Bacteria; kingdom Pseudomonadati; phylum Campylobacterota; class Epsilonproteobacteria; order Campylobacterales; family Campylobacteraceae; genus Campylobacter; species Campylobacter sp. BCW_4321. The sequence continues at coordinate 13,941 of NZ_MJYA01000026.1, forward strand.
TGCATAATTCACAAATTCCAATACCCAAAGCCTTGCTAGCAGCTTCTTTAGCAGCCCAAAGACCTGCTAGAGTTGCTGGATTTTTAATGAGTATTTGTTCTTTTGGGCTTAGAAATTTATCCAAAAAATTTTTGCCATGTCTAGAATGAATTTTTTCTATCCTAGAAATGGCGATGATATCACAGCCTACACGCATTAAGAAACTACAAAATCCGTAAAATAAACATTTTTAATAAAGCCATCGGTTAAAATTTCATTGATTTTTCCAACTAGCTCATCTTTTAAACGTTCTTTGCCTTTTTGTGTACTTACTTCTTCAAAAGTTTTAGCTGTTAATGTACGAATAATAATATCACGAATCACCGGGACTTTTTTATCAAGTTCAGGTTTTAAAAGTTCGCTATTTTGTTCTAGTTCTATAGTGCATTTTACATATCTTGAGCCGCTATCGCTAAGTAAATTTAGGGTAAAAGGATCAAGTGGGTACATAGGACCTATATTAGCAAAATCACTACCTCGCTGAGTAGGAGCTGAAACTTTAGGTTTATCAGCTTTTGCTTCTTCTTTTGGAGCTTCTTTGACTTCACTTTCATCACTTGAACTGCTTGAAATAAGCCAAGCAATCACTCCCATAATACTAAGAAGTAAAACAAAAAGTAAAATAACAATAATAATTACAAGTGAACCGCCTTTTTTCTTTTTCGTTTCTTCGTTTTCTAATTCTTCATCCATAAATTTTCCTTCATTTAGTGAAATTAATGTAAAATTGTAGCAAAAATTTCTTTTCTATCCAAATTTGCTTTAGAAAAACGATAAATTTAGGTCAAAGAAGAGATGAATTTAAAGGAAAAAAATGTTAGATGTGATTTTTAGAGAATATGATATAAGAGGGCTTTATGGCAAAGAACTGAATGAAAAAAGTGTTAAGGCTATAGGTTTTTGCTTGGGACAAACCATGCTAAATAAAGGCTGTAAAAATGTAAGTGTGGGCTATGATGCAAGATATAGTGCAAATGAACTTTTTAATTATCTAGTGAGTGGACTTAACAAAGCAGGGATAAAAATCTATGATATAGGGCTTGTGCCAACTCCATTGGGATATTTTAGTCTCTATGAGGGCTTGAAATTTGATGCAAATGTTATGATAACAGGCTCTCATAACCCAAAAGATTATAATGGTTTTAAAATCACTATCAATAAAGAAAGTTTTTTTGGCGTGGAATTAAAAGAGTTTTCAAAAGAAGTTTATAAGCATTTAGATGATGAGATTGAAGAAAATTTAGAAGTAGAAAAATACGATATTTTAAGCCTTTATGTGAAATTTATGTGCGAGCAATTTAGTTTTTTAAAGGATTTTAATTATAAATTTGGTGTTGATTGCACAAATGGTGCGGCTGGAGTGGTGATAAAGCCTTTAATCAAGGCTTTAAATTTAAAAGCTTATATAATGTTTGCAGAGCCTGATGGACAGTTTCCAAACCATGCTCCAGATCCTACAGAAGAAGAAAACTTAAGTGCGATTAGAGAGTTTTTAAATCAAAATCAAGATTATTCTTTAGCTTTTGCTTTTGATGGGGATGCTGATAGAATGGTTGCTTTGAGTAAAACTCATGTATTTTGTGGGGATGAGCTTTGTTATTTGTTTGCTAAAAATATTCCTAATCCACGCATTTTAGGTGAGGTAAAATGTTCTAAAAATCTTTTTGATGAAGTGGCTAAATTTGGAACTATTTTTATGGGAAAAACAGGACATTCTAATATCAAAAAAATAATGAAAGAAAAAGATATTGATTTAGCTGCTGAAGTGAGTGGACATATTTTCTTTAAACATAGATATTTTGGTTATGATGATGGAATTTACGCATTTTTAAGAGCCTTAGAACTTGTTTATAAAGGTTTTGATTTAGAAAGTATGATTAAAGCTTTACCAAAACTCTATACTACACCTGAAATTAAAATTCCTGTAAATGAAGAAGAAAAATTTAAACTTGTGGAAGAATTTCAAAAAGAGATTGAAAAAGGAGCTTTAAAAGGTGTTAAAAGTCTTTGTGAAATCGATGGAGCTAGGATAGATTTTGGCGATGGATGGGCTTTGCTTCGTGCATCTAACACCAGCCCTTATCTTATCACACGCTTTGAAGCAACTTCTTTAGAAAGAGCAAAAGAGCTTGAAAGTATGGTATTTACTTTATTTGATGATATAAAAGCTAGGCTTAAGAATTGATGAGATAATATTTTGCGATTTAAATTTATTTTAAAAAGGAATTAAAAATGAAAAAAATACTTGTTTTACTTTCGTTATGTGCCTTTGCTTTTGGTGCAAGTGAATGTGATAGAAAAATCGATCGTATCAATAAAGAAATCAGTTTTTCTAAAGCGCATAATGATACAGCTAGAACCTTAAGCTTAGAGCTTGCTTTAAAACAAGTACAAAATGATTGTACTAAAGATCCTATGTTTTATGATAAAAAGTTAGAAGCTAAAAAACTTAAAGAACAAGAAGTGGAAAAAATCGAAAAAGAACTTGATGCTTTAAAAAAACAAAAAGATTATATGAGTAAGGCTGAGTATAAAGCTAAAAAAGAAGCTTTAAAAGAACAAAAAGAGAAAATCAAAAAAGAAATTAAAGAATATATTGATAATCTCTAAAAATTAAAAGGCTAATTAAATTTAGTCTTTTTAAACCCTACCTTTTTTAAGATTTTCTAATAATTCTTCTATATTATAAATTCCTCTGTGTTCTGGTGTTAAAAGATGGATTAAAATATCACCAAGATCAATCACGCTCCATTCTTCACTACTATCTATGTTTAAAAATTCCTCACCTTTGGCTTTAAGTTGTGTTTTAAGCTCATCGATCAAAGATAGAGCGTGTCTTTCTCCTAAAGTAGCTGCGATAATGACATATTTTACAAAGTATTCTTGCTCGCTCATGTCAATGGTTTTGATATCTTCAGCTTTTTTTTCATCTAAAATTTTAACGATTAAATCTATTCTTTCTTGCATTATTTTCCTTTAATTTTTGAAATTGTATCAATTTTTTTGTAATTTTTCATAATATTTTTTTACTTCATCTTTAATTTCTTCACAAACTTCATTTGTATTTAAAGTATTGCGTATGAAAGAAGAAGCGATTTTTTTATCGGTTTTTAAATCTTTGAAATTCTTAGGAATTTCTATATCATTGCGATTAGCAATAACAAATTCTACCAAAGAATTAAGTTTTTCAAAATCATGCCAAAGATGAAGTTTTTCTAAATGATCAGCACCAATTAAAAGATAAAATTTACTAGGATTATAAAACTTATAAAGATACTTAACACTTTCTATGCTAGGAACAGGGCGTTTTTGCTTGGTTTCAAAATCACAAATTTCAACTTTTGGCAAATGCCCCCAAAGTTTTTTAACCCATAAGAATCTTTGCTTTTCATCAGCACTAAAACTTTGTTTAAAAGGATTGATATAAGTAGGCATAATAATAAGCTTATCAATATCTAATTTTTCCAAAGCCTCTAAAACAACGCTATTATGACCATTATGCGGCGGATCAAAACTGCCACCAAAAAGTGCTATCTTCATTAAAATTTTAACCTTTTTTTTGTAGAATATTAACATTATATTTTGCAAAAGGAAATTAAATGGCTGTAAAAGTTGCTATAAATGGTTTTGGACGCATAGGCAGATGTGTTGCAAGAATCATCTTAGAAAGAAATGATATTGAGCTTGTGGCGATAAATGATACTACGGATATTGAACTTACAAAATACCTTTTTAAATACGATACAGTACATGGTGAATTTAAAGGCAGTGTTGATAGTGAAGGCGATGATTTAGTGGTAAATGGTAAAAAAATCAAAGTATTTAAAAGTCGCAATGTAAAAGATCTTGACTTTGCAAAACACGGCGCACAAATTGTTTTAGAATGCACAGGGGCGCATTTAACTATGGCAAAATGTCAAGAATTTATAGATATGGGAGTGCAAAAAGTGATCATGAGTGCTCCTGCAAAAGATGATACACCTACTTATGTTTTAGGAGTAAATTCAGAACTTTACAAGGGTGAAAGCATTATTTCTAATGCAAGTTGTACAACAAATTGTTTAGGTCCTGTTTGTCGTGTTTTACAAGATAATTTTGGCATAGAAAAAGGACTTATGACAACAATACATGCTTATACAAATGGACAAAGTATTATTGATGCTAAAGCTAAAGATAAACGCCGTTCTCGTGCTGCAGCACAAAATATCATTCCAACTTCTACAGGTGCAGCAAAAGCTATGAAACTTGTTATGCCTGAACTTAATGGCAAGCTTCACGGACAAAGTATGCGTGTGCCAGTGATTGATGTATCAAGCGTGGATTTAACTGCACAACTAAGCCGTAAAGTTAGCAAAGATGAAATCAATGAAGCTTTTAGAAAAGCTGCAACTACAAATTTAAAAGGCATTTTAATGGTGGATGATGATGAAAGAGTTTCAAGCGATTTTATCACTTGTTCTTATGGAGCTATTGTGGCAAGCGATTTAACTCAAGTGATTGCGGATGATTTTATCAAGGTAATTGCTTGGTATGATAATGAATGGGGCTATTCAAGTCGTTTAGTAGATATGGCAGTATATATTGCAAATAAGGCTTAATCATGAGTGATATTATTTCTATAAAAGATATTGATTTAGCTAAGAAAAAAGTTTTTATAAGATGTGATTTTAATGTTCCTCAAGATGATTTTTTAAACATCACTGATGATAGACGCATAAGATCAGCTATTCCTACGATAAGATACTGTTTGGATAATGGTTGTAGTGTGATTTTAGCCTCTCATTTAGGGCGTCCAAAAGAAATTAGCTCTAAATATTCTTTAGAACCTGTGGCTAAGCGTCTTGCTAGACTTTTAGATAAAGAAATTATTATGGCAAAAGATGTTATCGGCGAAGATGCAAAAACCAAAGCTATGAATTTAAAAGCGGGTGAAATTTTACTTCTTGAAAATTTGCGTTTTGAAAAAGGCGAAACTAAAAATGATGAAAATTTAGCCAAAGAACTTGCTTCTATGGTTCAAGTTTATATCAATGATGCTTTTGGAGTATGCCATAGAGCACATTCTAGTGTGGAGGCTATTGCTAAATTTTTTGATGAAAAACACAAAGGTGCAGGATTTTTACTCCAAAAAGAAATTGATTTTGCAAGCAATCTTATCAAACATCCAGCACGTCCTTTTGTAGCTGTTGTTGGAGGTTCAAAGGTGAGTGGAAAACTTCAAGCATTGACAAATTTATTGCCAAAGGTAGATAAATTAATCATAGGTGGAGGTATGGCATTTACTTTTTTAAAAGCTTTAGGTTATGATATAGGAAATTCACTTTTAGAAGAAGAACTTTTAGAAGAAGCTAATAAAATTCTTACCAAGGGTAAAAATTTAGGAGTGAAAATTTATCTTCCAGTAGATGTTGTAGCCGCTCCTGCGTGCTCACAAGATACGCCGATGAAATTTGTTCCAGTACAAGAAATTCCAAATGGTTGGATGGGTTTAGATATAGGACCTGCAAGTGTGAGACTTTTTAAAGAGGTGATTTCTGATGCGCAAACGATTTGGTGGAATGGACCTATGGGTGTTTTTGAAATTGATAAATTTTCAAAAGGTAGCATTAAAATGAGTCATTATATCAGCGAAGGACATGCAACTTCTGTTGTTGGAGGCGGTGATACGGCTGATGTGGTTGCGCGCGCAGGTGATGCAGATGAAATGACTTTTATTTCTACTGGAGGTGGCGCTTCTCTTGAACTTATAGAAGGTAAAGAACTTCCAGGTGTAAAAGCTTTAAGATCTAAGGAAAATGAATGATCTTTGCTGCAAATTTAAAATGCAATCACACAAGAGCAAGCTTTAAAATTTATGCTGAAATTTTAAATAAAACTATGGGAGCAAAATGTGATGATATTATCGTTTTCCCACCTAGTGTAGCATTTTTAGAAAATGAAAATAACTTCATACAAGGAGCCCAAAATTTTTATCCTTGTGTTAATGGAGCTTTTACAGGCGAGCTTGGAAAAGAGCATTTGGACGAATTTGGGATCAAATGTGTTTTAATCGGGCATTCTGAAAGAAGAGCTTTAGGAGATGAAGAATTTATTAAGGCTAAATTTGATTTTGCTAAAGAGCATGGTTATAAAATTGTTTTTTGTATAGGTGAAAATTTAGATACAAAAAATTCAGGCAAGACTTTAGAGTTTTTAAAAAAACAACTTGAAATTATTGATTTAAATTATGAAAAACTCATTATTGCTTATGAGCCTATTTATTCTATAGGAACGGGAGTGAGTGCACAAAGTATAGATATCGCTAAAGTGCTTGAATTTTTAGCGAGTTTAACCAAGGCGCCTTTGCTTTATGGTGGAAGTGTGAATGAAAATAATATCAAAGAAATTTTAAGTGTAAAATATTGTGGCGGAGTTTTGATAGGCTCTGCAGCTTTAAAAGTAGAAAATTTTATAAAATTAATCAAAGGATAAAAGATGATTATGAAGGGTAAAAAAGGCCTTATTGTAGGGGTTGCGAATAATAAATCTATCGCTTATGGCATAGCAAAAGCATGTTTTGATCAAGGAGCCGAGCTTGCTTTTACTTTTTTAAATGATGCTTTAAAAAAACGCGTAGAACCTATAGCACAAGAGTTTAATTCTAATTTTGTTTATGAGCTTGATGTAAATAATAACGAGCATTTAGATTCTATCGCTGAAAAAATCAAAAAAGATTTAGGTGAGATTGATTTTGTAGTGCATGCGGTTGCTTTTGCTCCAAAAGAAGCTTTAGAAAATTCTTTTTTAGAAACTTCAAAAGAAGCTTTTGATATAGCTATGCAAACTTCTGTGTATTCTTTACTTTCTTTAACACGTGCGCTTTTACCTATTTTAAAAGATAAGGGTTCGATTTTGACTTTAAGTTATCTTGGTGGGGTTAAATATGTACCTCATTATAATGTTATGGGTGTAGCAAAAGCTGCACTTGAAAGTTCTGTGCGTTATCTAGCAAGAGATTTAGGGGTAAAAGGAATCCGTGTTAATGCTATTTCAGCAGGTCCTATTAAAACTTTAGCAGCAAGTGGAATAGGAGATTTTAGAATGATTTTAAAATACAATGAAATTAATTCTCCTTTAAAACGCAATGTTAGTATAGAAGATGTAGGAAATTCGGCTATGTATTTACTTAGCGATTTAGCAAATGGTGTTACAGGTGAAATACATTATGTTGATGCAGGATATAACATCATGGGTATGGGTGATGTTGAGAAAAATGAAGAAGGGCAAACTGTTCTTTGTTGGGATAATCAAAAAGGATAAAAAATGGCAAAGCTTAGCAATGAAGAATTAAAAAATATACTTGAAAATCGCATTAAAAAACTTGAGAATTCTACTTTAAAAGAGGATAAGGTTATCAATGAAGAAAGTGTAAAAATTCTTGCTAGGCATTTATCTTTAGGCAATGAAATTCCAGCTCTTGCTCAAAGATTTTTTCAAATCGCACCTAAAACAAAGTTAGTATGGCTTCATCTTTGTGAATGTACAGGGTGTAGTGAGAGTTTGTTGCGTTCTGAGTTGCCAAGTTTTGATGAGCTTATTTTTGATTTTTTTTCTTTAGAATATCATGAAACTTTAATGGCAGCAAATGGCACTAAGGCTGAAGAGCTTTTAGAGCATGTTTTAGAAGAAGATTTTATTTTAGCGGTTGAAGGTGGTGTTGCAGCCATTGATACCTTTTTTCTTACTATAGGAGCGCAAGGAGAGAGTGGCTATGAAATTTTAGAAAAACTAGCCGCTAAAGCCAAGGCTATCTTTGCAGTGGGTACTTGTTCAAGTTATGGTGGTATTCAGGCTGCCTATCCAAATCCTAGTAAAACTTGTGGTATTAGCGAAGTTTTAAGTCAGAAAGTAGTAAATATTCCGGGTTGTCCTCCAAGTGATATAAATATCATTGCGACTTTAAGTTTTTTTGCTTTATTTGGAGTTTTGCCGGAACTTGATGAGCAAAATCGTCCTGTGTGGGCTTATGGTAAATGTTTGCATGATATGTGTGAAAGAAAGGCGAAATTTGAAAGTGGGATTTTTGCTGAACATTTTGACGATGAAGCTGCAAAGAATGGAGCTTGTTTATTTAAGATAGGTTGTAAAGGACCTTATACTTACAACAACTGTCCTAAAGTGAAATTTAATGCTAAAACTTCTTGGCCAGTGGCTGCAGGACATGGTTGTATAGCCTGTAGTGAGAAAAATTTTTGGGATGAGTTTGGGAATTATGAAAAGCCTATGGCAAATATTTTTTCTTACGCTAAACTTTGCAATGAAGAGTTAAAACAAGAATTTTTTCTAGAAGTGCAAATTAAAATTTTAGAACAAATAGATTTTGAATTTGAAAGCAATATAAAACTTATTTTACAAAATATAGCTAAAAATAAATTAGGTGCTTTGCTTGTAGAAAATTATAAAAAATCTTTTGAGAAAAACTATGCTTTTATAGAACAAAATTTTGATGAAAATCCTATGTCTTCAAAAGATTTTTGGAAATATCTTGAGATGAGTTTTATTTTGGTTAAAGGCGCATTTTTAAAAGATAAGAATGATTTTTTAATTGCGGCAAAAAATTATGCTTTTAAACATGCAAGTCCTTATGATTTTAAGTTAAATATAAACGCTGAAAAACCAAAGCTTGATGTGAGTAAATCTTTTCGTATGACTTTAATCTATCTTTGCGGTGGGCTTGATTTTGAAGGTATTGCTTATAGTATTTTAAAAGCTTTTGAAGATAATATTACTAAAATTTCATCATTAAAAGCAAGTTAATTTAATAAAATTTTAGCAATATGAAGCCCTATAAAAGCTACTATATAAGCACTTGTGCAGGTAAAAAGAAAGAGAAAGAGAGTGTATTTTAGCTTTCCACTTTCTTTTGAAAAAACTATAGTTGCTGCAAAGCAGGGATTATAAATCATTACAAATAAAATAAAAGCCACTGCACTTGGTATAGGTATGTTTTTAGCGATAATTCCTTTTAAATCATTATTTGTTTCATCTACATCTTTTCCTAGTGAATAAAGCACGCCCATAGTTGAGATCATCACTTCTTTAGCAGCCAAACCACTGATTAAAGATACGCTTAATTTCCAATCTAACTCAAGGGGTTTAAAAATAGGTTCTATGCCTTTGCCAAATTGTCCTAAATAACTTTGTTCTATAGCTCTTTCTTGAGCATTAAAATCATTTAAATTTTCTTCACTTTTTGGAAAATTGCTAGCAAACCATATGAGCAAAGAGGCCAAAAGTATGAAAGTTCCTGCTTTTTTAAGATACATTTTGGCTTTATTATAAACCATAAACCAAACTAAATGCCAATTTGGCATACGATATTTTGGCATTTCCATAACAAAAGGTTCATCAAGTCCACGAAATGCTGTCATTCTTAAAAATTTTGCAGCACAAAGTCCTAAAATCGCACCTAAAATATAAATTCCAAAAAGATAATTTCCTGCTTTTTCACTTGGAAAAAAAGCACCGATAAAAAGCACATATACAGGAAGTCTTGCCCCGCAACTCATAAAATTGATCACAAAAAGAGTTAAAAGCCTATCTCTTTTGTTCTTAAGAGTGCGTGTAGCCATAAAAGCAGGTACCGAACAACCAAAGCCAGTGATTAGTGGAATAAAACTTTTACCATGCAAACCAAATTTATGTAAAATCCCATCAAGTAAAAAAGCTACTCTTGACATATAGCCTGTGGTTTCTAAAAGAGCTATGCCTAAAAATAAAATCATTATATTAGGTAAAAAAAGTATCACAGCACCAACACCTGCGATAATCCCATCAGCCAAAGCTGAAGCGATAAAGGTATTAGAAATATTGTTTTTAACAAATTCACCTAAGGCATTAAAGCCTGATTCTATATAATCCATAGGAATTTGTCCTAAGCTAAAGGTGAGTTGAAATAAAAGCCACATTAAAAATAAAAATATAGGTAAGCCAAAGAATTTATGGATAAGTAAGGCATCGATTTTTTTGGTTAAATTTCTTTCTTCTTTTTTGTGTGTAATAATTTTTTTTGAAAGTTCATTAATAAAATATAATAAATCTTCTTTTTCTGGACTTTTTTCGCAAAGCGGAGTGTAAAATTGAGATCTTGGAATAAATTTACTTTCAAATAAAATAATAATTTTTTGCAGCAAAAGTTCTAAATTTTCTTTTGTTTTTGCTGAAATTTCAACAACTTGACTTTGAAATTCTTGGCTTAAAACAAAAGTGTCAAGCTCTATACCTTCTTTTTTGGCTTCATCGCACATATTTAAAGCTAAAAGCATTTTTTTATTAAGGCTTAAAAGTTCTGCACTAAGGATAAGATTACGTTCTAAATTGGTGGCATCTAAAACATTAACAATAACATCATAGTCATTTTGATTTAAAAAATGACGTGTGATTTTTTCTTCTTCGCTATATCCATCCAAAGAATAAGTTCCTGGCAAATCAATGACTTCAAATTCATAGTTTTTGTAAAAAGTTTTTGCACTTGCTTTTTCTATAGTAACTCCGCTAAAATTTCCTACTTTCATATTGGCTTTGCAAAGCGCATTAATAAGAAGACTTTTGCCTACATTAGGCTGACCTACAAGGGCTATCTTGATTTTTTTCATATAAGATTCACTTCTATGGTTTTAGCTTCATCAGATCTTAGGATAACACAACTTGTATCAAGTTCTACCATTATGGTGGCATTTTTTAAAGAGGAGTGAATTTTTTTCAAGTTTTTATTTTTAATAAATCCAAAGCTTAAAAGTCTATTTTTGAGTTCTTTGTGAGCGTTTAAATTGACAATAATAGCCTTTTGTCCATCTTTTAACTCGTTTAAAGTCATTGTAATTCCTAAATTAATAATAAATATTATAATAAAAAAGTGTAATGAAATTATCCTTCTTGTAAAAAGAAGGATAAATATTTAAAAAGAAAAGTGGTTTAAATTTTCTAGATTGATGATTTGATCTAGAATTTTGTTAGCTTTAGCATTATCAAGGTAAATTTGTGCATTGACTAAAAATTTAGCTTTTAATTCTTCAAAACTTAGTGGATTATCAAAATTACCTTTATTGATAAAAACATCTTTTTGGATTATGCGTCCATCTTGCAAACTGGCTTCTAAATGCCCTGGAAAATATTTTGGAAAGCCTTGAGATTTCCTTTTTTCGTAACTGATTTTTTTAGCAAATTCTAGTACTTCTTCACGCTTTAAATTTTCATAAGATTCAAGAGTGATTTTACCATCAAAGAATCCTAGAGCCATTAAAAAAGGCATGGAAAATTTAGCTTCATAAGCGCTATTTGGAGTATATTTTGCTTCCAAAGGATCGCAGATAAAAGAAATAGGAACTTCATCTACAAAGCAATGAATACTTTTAATTTCATCAGCTTTTAAACCATCATTTTTTAAAGCAATAGCACAATCAATAAGCCCATGAGCAAAATGACAACTTGGATAAGGCTTGATTGAAACTTGCATAGTTTGCCAAATTTCTCCTAAGGCTTTGCTAAGTTCTGTTTTATCGCATTCTTCTTCTATGCCAAAACATTTAAAGATATTGTCTCTACCTTCAAAAATACTCAAAGGCCCACTCATATTGTTTTTGGCAAAATGAGCTACCATAATACCGTTTTTAATAGCATTGGCAATATGTAAAACTTTTGAATTAGATCCATTGGATAAAAACTCATTAACCCCACTTGCAAAACTTCCTGCAAGTCCTAAAGCATTGATGATTTGTTCTTTGTTAAGATCTAGCAAGATTGCACTTGCACTCACACTTCCAAAAATTCCTGCAATAGCAGTGGTATGAAAACCACGCTTATGAAAAGTGCCTTTACTTGCAATACCTACTCTAGCTGCAATTTCCCAGCCTATTATAAAAGCTTTGATGATTTTTTTTGCATCTTGGCTAACATGAAAACCATAACTTAAACAAAGTGGAGTTAAAATCGCACTTGCATGCAAAATCGCCTCTGTATGCGTATCGTCAAAATCTAACGCATGAGAAGCAATGCCATCTAGCATGGCTGCGTATATAGGATCTAATTTTTGATCATTTACCCAAATAGAAGTATTTTTTTTTGTGCTTAAATTTTCAAAAGCTTTAAAAGCATTTAAAACACATTCTTCTTTGCTTGCTGCTATAGCTGTTCCAAGGCTATCAAGCATAAGCTCTTTAGCTCTTTGAACAACTACATTAGGGATATTTTCATATTTAAGATTGAAAATAAAATCCACTAAAATTTCACTATAGAACATGATTTTCCTATTTTAAGATAGCGCTATTTTTGATTTTTGCCAAAAATTCATCTACAAGTTTTGGTGCATATCCTACATAGGTTGTTGCATCAAGCAAAGCATCAATTTCTTTTTCTTTCAATACCTTAGATACTCTTTTATCTGCAAGTAAAACTTCTTTAAAAGTTTTTTGTTTTTCTATACCTAGCATAGCATTTTCATAAATAATTTCATGGGCATGTTGTTTTCCATAATGATCGCTTAATGCAAACATAACACGCTCGGCTAAAACAAAACCATTAAGAGTATTTAAATTTTTAAGCATTTTATCTTTTTTTACTTCTAAATCGCTAAGAGCGAATTTCATATTTGCTAAAACCACAGAAAGCATTAAAAACATTTCAGGTAAAAGCTTCCATTCCATTTTCCAAACTTGACCATCTCTTTCATGTTCATGTCTTTCAATATCACTTAAAATGGCTAAATTTGCCTTAAAAGCATTGCTTACTGTAACTGCATTTTCGCTTACTGCAGGATTTCTTTTGTGTGGCATAGTGCTTGATCCTACTTGTCCTTTGCCAAAAGGTTCAGCAACTTCATCAATTTCATTATGCGAAAGGATTAAAATTTCATGAGCGATTTTGTTAAAGGTTGCGTTGATATTACCTAGTACAAAACCAAGTTCTATAAAGCGATCACGTGCGCTCTGCCAAGAAATATTAGGCACATCAAGTCCTAAATTTTCTAAAGTGAGTTTTTCTACCTCATTGCACTCATCACTTAAACTTGCTTTAGTTCCTACAGCGCCTACTATACTACCTACATAAAGTCTTTTTTCAAGTTCAAGTATTCTTTCAAAATGACGCTCAAGTTCACTTAACCAAATAGCTACTTTATGTCCAAAAGTAATAGGCAAAGCCTGAAGTGCCAAAGTTCTTCCCATCATAGCAGTATTTTTATGGGTTTTAGCTAGTTTTGCTAGGGCTTTTGCGATAGCTTTTAATTCGCTTTTTATAAGAGTCATTGCTTCTTTAAATTGTAAAACCAGTCCTGTATCGATGATATCTTGAGTGGTTACTCCAAAATGTACATATTCGCCTAAATTATTATCGCAAGCTTTTTCTAATCCTCTTACAGTAGGAACTAAAGGGTGTTTGGTCTTTTTAAATTCAGCAAAGATAAAGTCCATATCCATAAATTTATAATGAGCTTTTTTTGCGATCTCATCAGCTGCTTTTTTAGGGATAATTTTAAGTTTTGCTTGTGCTTTTGCTAAAGCTGCTTCAACATCGAGCCATTTTTGTATGCGGTTTTGTTCGCAAAAAATAGCACGCATTTCCTGCGTGCTCCATGAGTCTGCTAGTAATCTATGATCAAATACGCTAATTCCTGTCATCTTATCTCCTTATTTTTTAATACTATCAAAAGCTTGTGTTAAATCAGCAATTAAATCTTTAGTATCTTCAAGACCTATATGAAATCTTACAAATGGCCCTCTTGCGCTTAGGTCTGTTGCAGTTCTAGGTGGAGTAGTTACGGTGGCTAAGCTTTCATATCCACCCCAGCTAGCACCAATTGAAAAGTATTCTAGTTTATCTACAAATTTAATAGCATCATCTTTGTTATAACCTTCTGCAAATTCTATGGTAATCATACCATTTGCACCTTTATGATCACGCATGAAAATTTCATGATTTGGGTGGGATTTGAGTTTTGGATAGAAAATTGTTTTAATTTCTTTTCTGCTTTGTAAAAACTCTACAATTTCATCAGCACTTTTTTCATGAGCTTTCATTCTCACATCTAGTGTTCTCATACCACGAAGCACTAAGTAAGCATCATCAGGACTTGTTGTAAAGCCTAAAGTTTCTGGAAGTTTGTCAAAATTTTTCCATTCTTTTTCGTTGATTACTACTATACCCATGGTTACATCAGAGTGTCCGCTAAGATATTTTGTAGCGGCGATAACTGAAATATCCACCCCAAGTTCTAAAGGATTTAGAAAATATCCACTAGAATAAGTATTATCAATGGCTACAGGGATATTATGCGCATGGGCAATTTTGCAAAGTTTTGGTAAATCTATGATTTCATAAAGTATAGAACCTGGACTTTCACATAAGATAAGCTTGGTATTAGGCTTGATTTTTTCTTCTACATCACTTGCATCAGCTTTTAAAAAATCAATTTCAACACCCATTTTTTCTAAAAATAGTTCGCAAATCGTTCTTACAGGCCCATAAATTGCATCAGTGATTAAAAAATGCGCATCTTTGCTTGCATAGTTTAAAAGTACCATAGCTAATGCTGCAAGTCCTGTTGGGAAAAGTTGTGCTCTATAGCCACCCTCTAGAGTGCAAATAAGTTTTTCAAGTTCAAAATTGGTTGTTGTTCCTCTAGCTCCATAACTTAAAACACGATCTGTTTTTCTTAATTCTCTGTATTTTTGCCAAGTTGCGTGATCTTTAAAAAGTATGGTTGATGCACGCATAAGTGTAGGATTAACTGATCTTACTTCAGCGCCTTGATCACCTCTGCCACAATGAATAAGTTTAGTTTTTGAGTTCATTTTTTTTCCTTTTTAAAGATAAATATAAGTCATAATAACATTTACAATAGTCGCTACAAGCATAGGAATAGCTGTTCTTTTAACCACGGCAAAAGGACTTACTTTTGCAATAGCTGAGATAGCTAAGATTGCTGGTGCAATAGGACTAACACATCTTCCAAAGCCCGTCATGATTTGAATTGGTGCTATCATGGTGATAGTTTCAACTCCAAAGTGTTTTGCTATATTTGGGATAAGTGGAGCAAAACTAAAAAATGCTGCATTTCCTGAACCCATTAAGAAAGCACAAACTGCAAGCAAGATTGAAACGACGATAATAATAGCCAAAACTCCAAATCCTGCATTTTTGCAAAATTCTATTAAAGTATCTACAAAACCTACAGATAAAAGACCACTTGCAAATACTTGACCACAAACGATGAGTGAAACTGTGATAACAAATAAATGTCCCATTCCTTTAAAGAAAATCATAATAGAATTAAGAGTTTCTACTATACTTTTATAGCGTATCATTTCAAAAATAATAGCCACAAAAGTTGAAATAACCATTGCTACTGGAACATTCATTTTAATTGCGGTACTAGCAGCTGCTTTGACTTCTTCAGCACTATTTATTCCCATTAAAACCAAGATGCTATCGAGTACTGAACTAAATCCTAGGATTAAAACCAAAGGAATTATAGGTAAAATCGCATAAATTCTAGGAGGTTTTTTAAGTTCTTTTTCTTTGCCTTCATTTTCATTTAGTTCTTTTTCAATTTCTTGTGCATTGAAGACAAAATTATCTTTTTTGTCAAAAAATTTATTGCAAAGATATATTGCAATACCTACAGCTATAATGATAGGCAAGGTTGTAGGGAGTTGATAATGAACAAAATAAATTGCAGGATCAATTTCAGCTACTTTTGACGCCATGATCACATTTCCACTCCCAGGCCCATGATCGATATATTGACAAATAGCAATCACACTTAAGGCAGAAAGTTTTGAAACACCAGAGCGTACAAGTATAGGATACATAGTAACCATAAGTAAAAGTGCCAAGCCTGCGTGAGAAGGGATGAAAAGAACTAAAAATTGCACGATAAAATAAGCAACTATGAGTAAAACATAAGGAGATTTTACGGCTTTTAAAGGTTTTTCAAAAACTTTAAAAAGTGCATAAGAAGCCCCTACATGATCCATATAAGCAGAAAAACCTGCTATAGTCATAAGTGTAAGTCCAAGCCCTGCTAATGTACTTGACATGGTTTGATTAAAAACTTGAAAAATATCAAAAAAACCTAAATTTAAAGAATCTTTGGTAACAATGTGTGGAGAAAGTCCAAAAATAGCAGCTAAGGAAAGTAAAAGCAAGCCACTTAAAAGCAATGCCATGTGAGCATTGATTTTTTTATAAAGCATAAAAACAAGTAAAAAAATGCTGAATAGAGATAAAACAATACCTAGCATATTTTAGCCTTTTTGAGCGATAATCTCTATCTCTACTTTAGCTTTTTTTGGCAGATCTTTTACCGCAAAAGCACTTCTTGCTGGATAAGGATCTTTAAAAAATTCAGCATAAATTTCATTAAATGCTATAAAATCATTAATATCAGCTAAAAAGCAAGTGGTTTTAATCACTTTATCATAACTGATACCATTTTCTTCTAAAATAGCACCGATATTTTTCAAAGATTGTTTGGTTTGTTCTTTGATATCATGGCTTTCTATTTCGCCTGAATCAGGGTTGATAGGAAGTTGTCCTGATATAAATAAAAGTCCATTTGCTTCTCTGTAAGCTGAGTATGGACCAATAGCTTTTGGATAGTTTGACATGAATTCTCCTTTGTTGAATATAGATTAAGCAGAGTGAATTTTATCACTACAATAATAACTTGTCAATAGTTTATTATTATAATAATAAAATTTTATTTTTTAAGAAATGTTTTAAAGTATAAAGAGTAGAATTTAATATTATATTAATTTTTATTGAAGGCGGTTTTATGGATGAGGGACAAAAACAACAATTTATAAAGTTGACATATTTTTTAGGAGAAGTCCTAGGTGAGCAATATGAGATAGTGTTTCATGTAATTACTGAAGATGGAGCTTATATTGCGGCAATTGCTAATAATCACATTAGTGGGAGAAGTTTAGATTCTCCCTTGACTGCTTTTGCAAGTGAGCTTATGCAAAATAAAAAATATTTAGAAAAAGATTTTTTATGTGATTATAAGGCTCTTGTTGGAAAATCAAAATTAATTAGAGGATCTACTTTTTTTATTAAAAATCATGATAAATTAGTAGGTATTTTGTGTATCAATCATGATACTAGCATTATGAGAGATTTAATATGCAAGATGATTGATTTAGAAAAAATTGGAGATATGGGTGATATTTTAGGAAATATTAGTTTTTCTCAAAATGATTCAAGCATAGAAACATTAAGTCACTCAATAGAGGATATTTTAGTTCAAAGTGTAGATTCTAGTTATTTAAATTCTGATTATCAATTAAGCATTACTCAAAAAGAAGAAATTGCTGAAAAGCTATATGAAAAAGGTATTTTTAATATAAAAGGAGCGGTTCCTATCGTAGCAAAATTTTTAAAAATTTCAGAACCCAGTGTTTATAGGTATCTGAAGAAATTTAAAAAATAACTAAAATTTTTTGATAAATTTTAGTATTTTTAGGCTCATTTTCTTTAAAAAATTATTTTTAGATTTTTTGAGTAAAAATTCTGCCACATCTTTGCGTCCAAACATAATAGCAAAAGTATAAGGTGTCATTCCTAAACCATTGTTTTCATCAATATTTGCTCCATATTTAACTAAAAGTTCACACATAGGTAAGTATCCTTTAAAACAAACTCCTGCTAATGGGGTTTGTCCACGATCGTTTTTTTCATCTACTTTTGCACCTTTTTCTAAAAGCATTTTAGCACTTTCATAAGAATTATTATAAGCTGCAAGCATAAGCAAGCTATCTCCTTTATGAGTTTTTAAATTTACATTTAAACCTGCTTCTATCATGATTTTAAGATTTTCATATTCATTATTTCTTGCAAAATTAAAAGCCATTTTACAAAGCTCTTCAAATCTTTTTTCTTCTTCTAAACTAAGAGTTATCATTGTTTTTCCTTAATTATTATAATCTTTAGTTTGCCACCAAAAGTGGCAAGTAAAAATTATTTTTCTAAAGCTTTCTTAATTCCTTTTGCATAATCAGGTGAAATTTTTTCAAAATGTTCTAAAGCTCTAGTGATAATTTTTTCATCAACTCCTTCCATAGAAGCGGCGATATTATGAAAAAGTTGAGTTTTTTGATCATCATTCATAAGATTAAATAAAGCTCTTGGTTGAGTATAAAAGTCATTATCTAGTGGAGCATATCTTTGTGCTACGCCTTCTAAGACTAAATCAGGTTCAAGATAGCTTTTATCTTCTTTTGGGCTGTTATCATAGCTGTTTGGTTCATAATAAGCTGCATCATTTTTATAATTATCAAAATTCATAGCACCAGCGACATTGTAAGTATTCACTTCGCTTTTTGCACGATTTACTGGTAAAAGATGATAATTAGTTCCTATTCTATATCTTTGTGCATCAGGATATGAAAAAATTCTAGCTTGCAACATTTTATCGGGGCTAAAGCCAATTCCAGGAACGATATTGCTTGGACTAAAGGCAGCTTGTTCAACTTCATTAAAATAATTTTGAGGATTTTTGTTTAGAATCATTTCACCTATATCCATCAAAGGTACAAGACTATGAGGCCAAATTTTTGTTAAATCAAAAGGATTAAATCCAAGCTTTTCTATATCTTTTTCAGCAAGAATTTGAACTTGAACTTTCCATTTTGGAAAATCTTTATTTTCTATAGCATTATAGAGATCTCTTTGATGGCTTTCTCTGTCTTTTGCTATAAGCTCAGCAGCTTCTTGGTTGGTAAGATTTTTAATCCCTTGTTGGGTTTTAAAATGGAATTTCACCCAAAATCTTTCATTTTTATCATTAATAAAACTATAAGTATGGCTTCCAAATCCATGCATATGACGATAACTTGCAGGAATTCCTCTATCACTCATAAGAATGGTTACTTGATGTAAGCTTTCAGGACATAAACTCCAAAAATCCCAAGCAGCATTATTGCTTCTTAAATGTGTTCTTGGATCTCTTTTTTGAGTATGGATAAAATCAGGGAATTTATAAGCATCACGGATGAAGAATGTCGGAGTGTTATTTCCTACCAAGTCCCAGTTTCCTTCTTTGGTGTAAAATTTAATAGCAAAACCTCTCACATCGCGTTCAGCATCTGCTGCACCTGCTTCACCTGCTACTGTTGAAAAGCGTAAAAATAATGGAGTAACTTCGCCTTTTTGAAAAATTTTAGCTTTGGTATAAGCACTTAAGTCTGCTGTAATTTTTATTTCGCCATAAGCTCCACTTCCCTTAGCATGAACGGTTCTTTCTGGAATTCTTTCTCTATTTTGATGAGCAAGTTTTTCAAGTAAAAGATAATCTTGCACAAGTAAAGGTCCTTTTGCGCCTGCGCTTAATGAATTTTGGTTATCGGCTATAATGTTTCCAAAATCGTTAGTCAATTTTTTCATTGTTTTCTCCTAAATAATAAAATTTATTAATTAGTAAATTATATCTATTAAAAATTAAAATTAACTGAATAATTGCATTTTGTTGATAATAAATTTCAAAATAAATTTAGTTTTTTTATATTATAATAATAATTATCAAAATATATTTTAAAAATCACAAAGGAGAATTTATGTCAGTTTTGGTTATTGGTGCAGATGAAATCACTCCTATTAGAGCTGTTTTACATGATTTAGGTGCTAAAAAAATAGAACACTGGGATGCGCGTAATGAAAATAGAGTTAATCGCAAGCCGATTCCTTGTGATACAGAATGTATAGTAATGTTAACAAGCTTTTTAAATCATAATACTATGAAAAAAATCAAAAATGAAGCTAAAAAGCGCAAAATTCCATTAGTTTGTGCAAAAAGAAGCGTAAGTTGTGTGTATTGTGAATATTGTAAAATTTTTAATCTTAATAAAGAATTTTCTTGCTATAAAGGTTAAAGATGTTATTTGGATTTGATGATAAGCGAGAATTTATACCGCAAATTTATCGCTATTTAAACAATCAAGAACTTATGTTGACTTTTTTAACTCAATATAATGCGAGTGTTGATAGCGCTCTAAAAATTCCTCTTTTATATGCAAAAAATACCAAGAGTTTAAAAATGATATTTGGAAATTTTTTACATGATATAATGCATGTTTCATTTGGTAAGATTCAAAATATAAATATCAAGCTTAATGTATACGCTTTTTACTTTCAAAAAAGAAAAAGCTTGATTTTTAATACTAAAATATCTAAGAATATCGATCTTTTAAGACTTTTAAGAATTTATCTTTATGGTATTTGTTTTGATGCGCAAATTTTATTTAGCTCTTATGTTTATGATAAGGTTTCTTTTCAAAATAATGGAAAAAATATAGATCAAGATGGTGATCTTATTATAATAGATAAGAAATTTGCAATTTTGCCACTTTGCAAAGAGATTAATACACATAATTTAGAAATTGAAAATGAAATTTATGAATTATTGAATTTAATAAAAGAAAATAATTTTGAAAAATTTTATATTGTTTGTCCGCGTAACAAAAATTTCACACATTTTATTGAAATAAAACATTTTTTGTGTGATTTAAACAAAACTATGTTAAAATTAGTTCCGTATAAAATATCAAATCAAATTATAAGGAGAAAATAATGTCAGTAGCAGTAATCTATGGTAGTGCTATGGGAAATACAGAAGGAGCGGCTAATACAATTGCTTCAAAACTTGGAATTAGCGATGTTTTTAATATCTCAGATATTGATGCAGCTAAAATGAATTCTTACGATAAATTAATTTGTGGAACTTCAACTTGGGGAAGTGGTGATTTACAAGATGATTGGGATGGTTTTGATTTTTCAGGGCTTAGTCTTGGTGGAAAAACTGTAGCTGTATTTGGTATGGGTGATAGTGAAAGTTATTCTGACACTTTTTGTGGCGGCATGGGTAAATTAGCTCAAAATTTAAAAGATGCAGGTGCAAATTTGGTAGGAGAAGTTTCAACTGATGGTTATACATTTGAAGCAAGCGATGCGGTTGTAGATGGTAAATTTGTTGGACTTGCTCTTGACAATGATAATCAAGAAGATCAAACTGAATCAAGAATTGATGCTTGGGTAGAACAAATTAAACCTTATTTTGCTTAATAATTCTTAAAATCAAGAGTCTTTATACTCTTGATTGTCTTTTCTTAAAAATAAAAAAAACTCACTATTTGATTTATAATTTTATTTTCTAAAGATAATTGACAGCGTTCTTTATTTCCAAGATAAGCCGTTCTTGCAAGAAGACTTGTTTTTTGAGAATTGTGATTTTTAGAGTTGATTTGTAAATTAACCTGCATAGTATAGTAGTTTTCCACCATCCATTCTCCATCGCTTTCCAAAGGATCAAAATCATAAAAAAATCTTGCTGAAGTTGTGATTTTTTGAGCATAAGAATGCTTTTTCATATCTACAAGATTGATTAAAATTTCATAATCTGCATTCTCTTTTACTTCTTTTAAGCCTAAATTTTTAAGTTTTAAAGCCAAATCTCTATCCAAAGTAGTTTGAAGTTGGCTAGGATTTTGAAAGGAAATTTTAAAACTTTGTTGTTTTTGTGATCTGATAAAAATGCCTTCATTGCTTGTTTGAATAAAGCTTTGTATGAAAGTTGCATTGGTGCAAGCACTCATAAAGAGTGCTATAAAAAAGCTTAAAATTAAAGCAAATTTAGACATTAGGTTTATTTAATAATAGTTGGAGTAGCGCTAAGACCTAATGAGCGATATTTTTCATATAAGGAAAAAACTTCTTTTAATTCTGCATCACTTACTTTTGGATAATTTTTGATATTTGCATCATAGTATTTGTTTAAAATTGCGATTTTTTCTTTATCATTTTTTGCTTTTTTTGCTTCTTTGTAGATTAGAGCGGATTTTTCAAAAGCAGATTTTCCATGTACTGGAGTTAAAATATAATTAACTTGATAGTTTTTAAGTTCATCATCAATTTGAGCTAAATGTTCTCTACAATAAGGGCATTCAGGATCCGAAAAAACATAAATTGCAGGTTTATTTTTATCTCCCAAAGCTATTACCATGGTTTCTTTTTGTGCTACAGCTTTAGCATTTTTTGTAAAATTTTCTCTTGCTTCTTGAAATTTTTTCATTTCATATTCTTGAGCATAGGAAATTCCCGTTTTCAAATCGATAAGATCAGGGGTAATAAGACTATCTTTTGTAAAAAGAATGTTTTCTTGTTTTTGTCCATTTAATTCAACGCTTACAATAACACTTTCAAAACCCGTATTACCAACCTTTTGACGATTTGATACACTAACGGTAGCATTTGGAAATTGTGCTTTAATGCTTTTTGAATAAAAATCACTAATTTCTGAATTACTTGCAGCAAACAAAGATGCTGAACAGGCAAGAATTAAACTTAATTTTTTCATAGTTTATAAATCCTTTAAATAAATTATGTTTAATTCTATAATGATTTTCTAAATGTTTGTTAAAAATCTTTTTTCAGCTTCTTTACTTACTTGAGGAAATTTGTCTAAGTATTCTAAATAAGCAATAGCATATTTTCTTGAAAGATTAAAATATTCTTTCATACTTTGCACATCAAGACTTTGATTTTTTAATAAATTTAAACATTCTTGCATAAGTTTTTCAAGAGCTTGTTTTTCTATAAAAAGATTGTGTGAAAGTCTTACAACCAAGCCTTTTTGGGTAAGTTTTTTGAGTATATTATCTCCGCTTTTTCTATCAAGTTCTAAAAAATCATAAAGATTATAAGGAGCTTCGGGTTTAATACCTTGTTTTTTTAAAATTTCATATAATTGATTATTATTTTTTTCTTGAAGTTTTTCAAAATCTATGCCTTTTTTAAAATAAATTCCATTTTGAAAATCCAATAAATTTGACATTTCTTTAAGTCCGAGTTCGCAAAAATTTTCACTTGCCCAAGTAATCCTTAAAGCTAAAGAATGTGCTGAAAGCATGGCATAAGGATTTTTTTCAAGTATGAATTTGATGAAATTTTTAATTTCTTCTAGACTTTGTAAATGATATACATTAAGATTTTTTTCATCGACAAATACTTGATTTAATTCTTTTGCTAATTTCAATGCTTTTTGATGAGAGAGTTTAAATCTCTGATAGCTTGAAAGCAAACCAAAGCCGTATTTATGTGCGTCTTTTAAGAAAGAAAAGGCTGCTTTAAAATCTTTATTTTTCAAAAACATTAAAAATTTATTTTTTTGTTCTTTTTTTAAAGGTTCGCTTAAAGGATTTAAAACCTTACCACCGCCTATAACACGATTGTTTTGTAATAAAATAAAAGCCTCATCAAAACTTAAAAATACATTTTTATCAAAACTAAAATGCACAAAAAATTCATCATTTTCTAGTTTTTTTAATATATTTATTTTGCATTCTATTTGTCTTGAACCCACGCAAAAAATCATTTTGCTATTTTGTAAATTTTTTGCTTTAACTAAAGCATCGCATTCTTTAAAGGCTTTAAAATAACCTTTTTTACTTAGCAAATAACCTTTTTTCAACTCTTTATAATCACAATTTAAACTTAAAGCCACACGGTTACAAGCTTTGATTTGCTCTAAATTAGTATCGTGGTTTTGTATATTTTTAACAATGAGTTCTTTTTGAGTGTCTAAACAGATGATTTTTTCATTTAAAGTGATACTTCCTTCATTAAGACTGCCTGTAACGACAGTTCCTATGCCTTTTAGAGAAAAAACTCTATCGATATAATAATGAAAAATCAGTTCTTCATCGTTTTCTTTGTTTTCTATGGTATAAAGATAATTTTTTAATTCTTCTATGCCTTGATTATTTTTTATACTGGTGTGAAATACTTTTAAAATGGGATAATCTAAATTTTTTAACTCTTCTAAAATTTCTACACTTTTTTGCTCTATATTTTCACAAAGATCGCATTTGCTAAGTACTAAAATAATATTTTTAATATCAAGAATTTTTAAAATTTCTAAATGTTCTAAACTTTGTTCTTTTAAACCCTCGTTAATATCTACAACAAATAAACAAACACTAAAGCCAAAAGCTCCACTTACCATAGTTTTAACCAAATCTTTATGTCCTGGAACATCGATAAAAGAAATGTTTTTATCTTTTAATTTAAGATTTGAAAAACTTAAATTAATGGTGATTTGTCTTTCTTGTTCTTCTTTTAAACTATCGCCTTCAAAACCATTTAAAGCTTTAATGAGTGAAGTTTTTCCATGATCAATATGTCCTGCAGTTCCTATAATAACAGATTTCATAAGTTTTCCATTTGATTGATTGTAAGAATAAGTTTTTGAAGTTCACTTTCTTGTATAGTTCTAAAATCAAGAACAAATTCATCATTTTCAATGCGTCCTATGATATTTTCTTTTCTAAATCGAGTTTGTAGTTTTAAAACATCTCCTTGAAAAGTTAGTATATAAGTATCTAAACTTTTATCAGGCATAGAACCTCCACCTACTAAACTTTTGCTTTTTTTAAGCTGGGTTTGAAATTTTAATTCTTTTTGCACTCTTAAAGCTTTTTTTTCTATAAAGGATAAGTCATCATTTAAAAGTTTTAAGGTAATAATTTTTTCATAATCTTTTTGCAAATAAGCTTTTAAGCTTTCGTTTAAAAAAGATAGAGTTAATTTATCCACTCTTAGCATTCTTAAAAGTTGATTTTGTTTAAGCTTTTCTATGAGTTCTTTTTTTCCAAGTATAATGCCTGCTTGCACACTACCAAAAAGTTTATCTCCGCTAAAACTTAAAATATCACATTCTTGCACGAGTTTTTTGATTTTAGGTTCATTTTTAATCAGTTTTTCGTTTAAATTTTCACACCAGCCAGAACCTAGATCATAATAACTCAAAAGCCCTTTTTCTTTTGCTAGTTCATGTAGATCTTTTATATTTACTTCACTGTGAAAACCCATAAGAGCGAAATTAGACTTGTGGGTTTTTAAAATTAGAGCGGTATTTTCACTGATAGCTTGTTCATAGTCTTTTAAGTGTGTTTTGTTGCTAGTTCCAACTTCGCAAAGCTTTACACCTGCAGCTTTTATCACTTCAGGTATACGAAAACTTCCGCCAATTTCTACAAGTTCTCCTCTTGAGCTTATGACTTCTTTATCATAACAAAGAGAATTAAGTACTAAAAAAACTGCCGCAGCGTTGTTATTAACCACTAAAGCATCTTCGCATTCAAAAAGCATTTTAAGTTTTTCTAGCACCAAAGCATAGCGAGAGCCTCTTTTTCCATTTTCTAAATCAAACTCTACATTAGAATAATTACAAATGATATCTTTACACGCTTCATAAAGTTCTTCATGGATTACACTTCTGCCAAGGTTTGTGTGTATAACGACTCCGCTTGCATTAATCACACTTTGTAAGTCTTTGCGGTAAAAAGTTTTGATTTCTTTTTTGATTTCTAAAAGTAGTTTATTTTTAGAAATTTCATCTTGGGAAAAATTTTCTTTTAGTTTTGCGACAACTTTTTTACAAAAAAATGCTTTGATATAAAAAGGATAGGATTTTAAGCTCTCATCTTCAATAAGAGTGTTAATTTGTGGAAAAGTTCTCAATTTGTTCATCTTAAGCCTTAAGAAAATATTTGGTTATTTTAACATAGAATTTATAAAATGATGTTTTAAAGAGATTAAGGAAGATGATGCAAGATTTTGTTTATATAAAAAATGATGTTTTAATCCCTTTGCCTGATGCTATTGAAATTTTAGATCAGGCAAATGATAAAGAAGCATTGGTTTGCAATGATAAAAATCAAAAAGCACAAATTTATGCCCCTGAGATTAATTTTTATCTTAAAAATTCTCAAGATGAAATTTTAGAGCAAAGTAAAAATGTTTTAACGCTTTATGAAGCAAGAGCTAGCGTTTATGACTTAGGGCTTGATTTGGAACAAAGCAAAGAAGTGAAAAATCGTTTGATTTTAGTAGATAGCGATACTCAAACCGTAGAGTTTTTAAAAGAACATGGATTTAAGGTTATTGCTTTAAGCAGTGCAGAAATTTTAGCTGTTTTTGGAAGTGTAGGGGAACTTTGTGCTGTGGTTAAAAATCAAGGCGAAGAAGTGGAAATAGATTTTGATTTTTTACTTTTTAAAGCTGAGAATTTAAGCGTTGTGCGTAAAGATTTTACAAGACAAAGTGGATGTTATAATCTTTTAAATTTTGAAAATCTTGAAGTATTGTTAGAGTTTTTGCAAAGCAAAAGTCCAAAATATCATTATAAAACTTATATTAGCTATAATGCTAGCGTGTGTCAATACCACGAAAGACGCAGTGAGCATTGTGCAAAATGTGCTGAAATTTGTCCTACTGTGGCGATTTTAAAAGATGATGAAAACAAACATTTGGAATTTTCTCAAGTGGATTGTTTGGGTTGTGGAGGATGTATTAGTGTGTGTCCTAGCGGATCACTTGATTATGCTCCTATGCCAAGAGAAAGTTTTTTTACCCTTTGTGAGTTTTATAAAGATAAAAAAATTTTAATCATTCCTAAAAAAATGTCTTTAGAAAATTTGAATCTTGCTTTACCAAAAGATGTTTTACCCTTTATGATAGAGGGTGAAAAATGGCTTTCTTCTATGCATTTTTTAACGCTTTTGCAAAATAGTGGAGCAAATTTGGTTTTTTATACGGATTTTGTATCTCGTGGTAGCAACGAGGCTATTGTACTTTTAAATACTTTTTTTGAGAGAAAATTTCAAAAAAAAGCTATTTTTGTTGCCAAAGATGAAAAAGAATTGCAAAATGTTTTAAAAGAGCAAGAATTCATACAAGATTTAAAATATGATTTTCATAACAACACCTTAACTACAAGAGAAAATTTTGCCAAAAGAATGCAAGAAATGATAAAAAATGAAGATTTTGGCGGTATAGAAAGTGGCGAATGGTTGCGTTATGGTAAGATAGAAATTAATCCTAACACCTGTACGCTTTGTCTTTCTTGTGTGGGTGCCTGTAATGTAGGAGCTTTAATCGCTGACAAACAAGAAAATGCTTTGAAATTTAATGCTTCTCTTTGCACGACTTGTGGGTATTGTGAGTTAAGTTGTGCTGAAAAAGATACTTTAAAATTACTTCGTAGTGGAATGGAGTTTAGAGCTTCTTATTTTGAATATCAAACCATGGCAAAAGATGAGCTTTTTGCCTGTATAGAATGTGGTAAAGAATTTGCCACCAAAAAAGCTGTAGAAAAAATAGCCAATTTAATGAAACCTAAATTTGGTAATGATGAGAATAAAATCAAAACACTTTATTGTTGTGCAGATTGCAAGGCAAAAGTGATGATAAAAGCAATGATTAATTAAGATCAAGAAGCTTTTTCATCCACAGCATAGCTTTAGATATGACACTTCCATGAGTTTCATTTTTAAAAAGTTTAAAATGAGTTTTACAATTAGTTTCTTTGGATATTTTTTCGCTAAGTTTTTGAGCATTGATCTTAGCTACACCTTTGATAATACTTGAATTTGTTTCCAATGAACCTAATCCGATGTAAATTTTAGGGCAAGTTTGTAATTTTATGATATTAGGTAAAAACTCACTATTATCCCACCATAAAGAAGGTGAAATAATAAAATAATGACTAAAAATCTTACTATCATAAAGAAGTGTATCAATGGCAAAAAGTCCTCCAAAAGAATGTCCAAAGAGAATTTGATGGCTAAAATCAATAGGATACATTTTATTGATATAGGGGATGAGTTGGGTTATTAAGAAATTTCTAAATTCTTTACTACCTCCACCTTGTTTATTTAAATTTGTTGTAGGCGTATAATCTTTAGTGCGTTTTTGTATATCAAAAGCTAAATTATTATCATAACCTATTCCAATAATTAAAAGATTTTCTTTGACAGGAGTGTTGAAAAGATTTAAAAAAAGAGGAAAAAAGGCATTTCCATCGAGTAAATAAATGATTTTATATTTATAATTTGAGTTTTCATTCTTGTTTTTAGCTATAAAAATTTTATATATTGTGCCATTATAATTAAATTTGACATTTTCTAAAATAAAGTTTTGTTTTGCTTGTTTTGAGAGCTTGGGTATCTCTAGACTTGGTTTTGCAAAAGCTAGAAAAAAAGAACAGAATAAAAATAATATTTTTTTCATAATTTTTCTTCTAATTCTTTTTTATTTGTAAGTTTACTATCAAATTTAACAACAAGATTTTTAGAGTTTTTATAAATATCTACAACTCCTAAATTTTCGCTAAAAGTACTGAAATTTAAAGGTGTTTCTAAAGGTAGATAAAGGTTTTTAAAATCAGCTGGATTTTTTAAGAAAAATAATGCCACAAGCCAAATTAGAGCTAAAACCACTAAAATAATAGCCAAAAGATTTAAGGCATCTAGATGTAAAAATACCCCTCCGATAATACCGCCTATAAAACTTCCACCATATCCAAAAGCATTAAACAACCCTAATGCTGCACCTTTTTCATGAACTTTACAAAATTTTGATGCGCAACTTTGCATAATAGGTTCGTGTAAATTAAAACCTATAAAAAAAATCACAACTGCTATGATAAAAAAATCCATAGAATTACTAAAAGCAAAAAAAAGATAAGAAAGTATGAAAAAAACAATTCCTAAGAGTAAAATTTGTTTAGCTAAACCTCTTTTTTCACCTAAACTTCCAGCAAAGCCCATAGCGATAAAACCTGCTACCATAGAAGCGCTATAAACAATCCAAAGTTTATCAGAAGCAAAGCCTAAATGTTTTACTAGGATAATAGGAATACTTAAAAATGCTATACTCATAAGCATTTTTTGCATGAAATTAGTAAGATTCATAAGGGCTAAATTTTTTTGTTTAATAAGATGAAAAAAAGGAGTTTTTTCATTTTCATGAGTGATTTTATTTTCTTTAGGTACAACGGTATAAAGTAAAATTATACATAAAAGAGACAAAGCCGCACTAAGATCAAAAAGACTAGATAAACCCCATTTTGCACTCATTAAAGGAGAAATGACCATAGAAGCTGCAAAACTAAGTCCTATAAAAGAACCCATTACCGCCATGGCTTTACCACGATTTTCTTCTGTGATAAAATCACTTATCATTGCTGTAGCCACAGCTCCAATAGCTCCTGCACCTTGGAGCATTCTTCCTAAAAGCATGGTGTAAATATTTTCCGCAAAAGAGCAGATTAAAGAGCCTATTATAAAAATAATCAGTCCAATGAGCATGGTTTTTTTACGACCAATTTTATCACTTAAAATCCCAAAAGGCATTTGTAAAATCATTTGGGTTAAGGCATAAACACCAATTAAAAGTCCCACTAAAAATTCATTAGCGCCTTCAAGTTTTAAAGCATAAAGACTTAAAACTGGCAAAACTATAAAAAGCCCAAAAAATCTTGTTCCAACTATGAAAGATAAGGGTAAAACATTATTTAGCATTATCAATTTCCTATTAAATTTGAAATTTAAATTAGGATAATTTTACTATGAAATGGATTAAGCATTGATTAACATCGTTTTATCATTTAATATTTAAAAGCTACGCACAAGGATAAATTTTATAAAATCATATTTTTGTTTTTGATATTATTTTGGAGCTTTTGTTATGAAGATTATCCTAGCTACGAGCAATAAGCATAAGGTTTTAGAACTTAAAGAAATTTTGAAAGATTTTGAAATTTATGCTTTTGATGAAGTTTTAACGCCTTTTGAGATTGAAGAAAATGGAAAAACTTTTAAAGAAAATGCTTTGATTAAAGCAAGAGCGGTTTTTAATGCTTTGGATGAAAAGCAAAAAAAAGATTTTATCGCTTTAAGTGATGATAGCGGCATTTGCGTAGATGTTTTAGGAGGAAATCCAGGAATTTATTCTGCTCGATTCAGTGGTCAAGGTAATGATAAAAGCAACCGTGATAAGCTTGTAAATGAAATGATAAAAAAAGGTTTTAAACAAAGTAAGGCGCATTATGTTGCTGCTATTGCTATGGTAGGTTTGATGGGGGAATTTAGCACGCATGGAACAATGCATGGAAAAGTGATTGATACAGAAAAAGGTGAAAATGGTTTTGGTTATGATAGCCTTTTTATTCCAAAAGGTTTTGATAAAACCTTAGCCCAGCTTAGCGTGGATGAGAAGAATAACATCTCTCATCGTTTTAAAGCTTTAGAGCTTGCAAAAATCATTTTAAAGATTTTAAATAAAGGATAAGAAATGAAAAATTTTTTAAAATATATAGCTATTATTGTTTTAATATATGCTCTTTATGTTGGTTTGGAAACTTGGCTTTCTTAGAATAAATAGTGATTAAAAAGCTTGGTAATAAGAACAAACTTCCACTTAAAAGCAAAATCATTACAAAAACGGTTAAAATTCCAAAATAAATTGTTGGAATGAAATTACTACTCATCATCACGCTAAAACCTAAAACTATGCTAATGGTGGTATAATAAAGTGCCGAACCTATACTAAGGTGAGAAATCATAATGGCTTCTTCTAGGCTTTTGTTTTTAATTTCTTCTCTAAAACGATAAATATAGTGCAGGGCATCATCAACGCCTATACCTATAGCAATAGCAGCTATAGTAATACTCATCATATCCAAAGGAATACCTAAAAGCCCCATAAGAGCAAAAACCACACTTAAAGGAATAACATTTACCAATATAGCCGCAACTGAAAATTTTAAATCCCTAAAAACAATGATAAAAAGTATGAAAATAGCTAAAATTACAAATATAAGAGTATCAAATTGTGATGAAAAAAGACTTTGAAGCATATTATTATAAAGCACCATTATGCCTGTGATTTGCACTTCTACTCCATCGTTTTTTACAAGCTCGTTGAGCTGTTTTTTAAGATCTATTAAAAACTCATTACGTCTTAAATTCGGATCAGAATCAATAATACGCATACTAAATCTTAATTCATTATTTTCTATACTTACAAAAGGTGAGAGCAAGTCTTGTTTAAATTTAGCAGGTAAATTCTCATTTAAAAACGCAAGAGCAAAATCATCTAAATCTTTTCCATCGTTGATATTTTTCCCTAGGGTTAAAAGACTATTAAGACTTAAAACTGAACCTACAAATTCTTTGTTTTCTAAAAATTCATGAACTTTTTTTGCAATGCGTGTTTTTTTGGAGTCAAACCAATAAGTTTCTTGTGTGGCTAAATTTTCAAATTCGCTTTCAAAACTATCAAGTGCATCGCTTGTATTTTGATCGTTTTTATTATTTGGAAAACGAATGATTACTTCTAAAGGCAAGGTTCCACCTAGATTTTTATCAATAACCAAAAGTCCTTTTTTGATTTCACTACCATCTTTGAAATAATTTACAAAAGAATTTTCAACTCTGAGTTTTGAAATGCCTATTAAAGCTAAGATTATAGCAAGAACTGAAATTCCATAAATCATGCGACGCTTTCTAGGATCAAGAGCGGTTTTGGCGCAAAAGGCTAAAAGATTAAATTTAAATTCTTTTTTATGATAATTTTTTGGTTTTAAAAGAACTAAGATGCTTGCTAAAAACAAATAACTAAAGATAAGAGCTAAACCTATACCTATACTCATCATAATACCAAGTTTTATGATAGGTTCGATATTTGATAGGATTAAAGAAAAAAATCCTATCATCGTTGTAACAATGGCATAAAGGCTAGGATTTGCTTTGGCTAGTAAGGTTTCAAGCACTATGCGCTCAACTTTAGCTTTGGGATGATTTTGGGTGCTTTCGATAAAATGCGTGATCAAATGAACAACTACACTTAAGGTGATAATTAAAACCAAAGCAACGTAATTTGATGAAATAACCGTGATTTGAAAATTTAAAAGTGCAAAAACTCCACTAGCTGCACTTAAGCTTATAAAACAAATAAAAAGAGGTAAAAAAACAAAGCGCCATGAACGGAAAAAATAATAAAGTGCAAGTCCTAGTAAAAATACAAGAGAAACACCATAAAGCACAAGATCAGATTTTATATAAGCTATCATATCATCAGCGATCATGCTTACGCCACCAAGGTAGAGCGTATCTTTATTTTTTTCATAATTTCGAACTATGCTTTTAATAGTATCTAGACTTTGTTTCGTGATAACTTTTTGCTTGTCTTGATGTTCTTTTATGGCAAGACGAATTCGATCTTTTTCTTTTTCATTGGTAGCAAGATCGCGTTTTTCTACAAGATCATTATAAACTGTATCAGGCTTTAAGTAAATAATAAGCCCTGTTACTTTTCCATCTTTTGAGATGATATTATTTTTATAAAAGGGACTATTTAAAATTTCATTTTGGGCTTTTGTGCGGTTTATGTCTAGGCTTTCTATGTTTGGGATATTTTTTAAAAGTTCTTTTAAATCCGTATTTTTTGAACTTTGAAGCAAAGGGGCATTGATGATACTAAAAACGCGTTCTACTAAAGGGGCTTTTTCTAATTCTTCATGAAGTTTTTTTAATTTGGCTAAATTTTCATTTGAAAAAGGTTTTTCATCATAGGGTTTAAA
Organism: Campylobacter sp. BCW_4321; assembly: GCF_001763075.1. NCBI lineage: Bacteria > Pseudomonadati > Campylobacterota > Epsilonproteobacteria > Campylobacterales > Campylobacteraceae > Campylobacter > Campylobacter sp. BCW_4321. The sequence continues at coordinate 46,432 of NZ_MJYA01000026.1, forward strand.
GGCTAAAAGTAAAAAATTATCACTTTTATAATGTTTTGAAATTTCTCTAAAAGTTTTTAAATCTGCATCATCTTCTAAAAGCAAACTTTCAGCACTTGCATCTACGCTAAGCTTAAAAGCAAAAAAGCTTAAAAACAGGCATATAAATAAGGTTCCAAAAAAAGTACTTTTTGGACGAGAAATAAAAAACTTTAAAAGCTTTGCAAACATTATTCTATGACAATACTTTCAAGTTTTTGAAGTAGGGCATCAAAGCCTTGGTTGGCTAAAATATCTCCAAATTGCGATCTATAAGTTTGTACTATACTCACACCTAAAACATCTACATCATAAATAAGCCAGTTGTTATTATCATTGTAAAATTTGAAAATGATATTTTTTTCTTCCCCATCTACTACCATAGAAGTGGTTAAAAAATAGCGTTTTTCATTTTTTAACTCACCATTTTTGACCTTTAAAACTTGATCTTTATAAAGACTGAGTTTATCGGTAAAACTTTTTTTAAGACTTGCTTCAAAGGCTGTGGTAAATTTTTCTTGTTCTTTTGGATTTAATTTAGAATAATTTTTCGAAAGACTGAGTTTTGCCATGAGTTTATAATCTATTATACTATCAAAAAGTTTAAAAATTCCATCAGCAGCTTGTTTTTTATCTTCTTTGCTATCTTGTAAAAGTTTTAAGCTTGCATCAATGTTTTTTTGCATAGTACTAGAAATTTCATCTAGCTGCAAGGCAAAAGCATTAAAAAATAAAGCCAAGATTAGAAATATTTTTTTCATTATTTTCCTTTATTTGCTAAGTTCATTGCGTCTTTGCTCGTAAGCATCCCGCAAGAATGGATATAAATTAGGCGTGTTGTGATAAATTTCATCAATTTCATCAAGTCTAAAACTAAGTTCATTGCCAAATCCATAAGCGCTTATAGCTATACTTGCCCAAGTAGGATCAATGTAAGCGGTAAAACTTGCATACCAAGTTGCAGGTAAAGCAAGAGTGTCTCTAAGATTACTAGGGCCAAGTATAGGTAAGACAATATGAAAACCGCTTCCTACGCCCCAGTGAGCCAAAACGGTTCCTAAGTCCGCGGGATGTTTTTTAAGACCCATTTTTGATGCCACATCCATAAGTCCACCAAAGCCCATAATGGTATTGGCGGTAAATCTTTTAAATTCTTCTCCCGCTTCTTTAAATTTAAACTGCAAAACATTGCTTATAAAACGCAAAGGAGTAAGTAAATTATCAAAGAAATTTCTTACTCCTAATCTTATAAATTCAGGGGTGATGGCGTTATAGCCCTTAAGAACGGGACGCAAACCATAATCATACAAAGCCACATTAAAGCTTGTCATAGCTTTGTTATATCCTGAAAGCGGATCGTTTACTTGATAGTTTTGGTATTCTTGTTCAAAATCATCTAAATTTTGTTCTTTAGCAAAAGCAAAAATAGTAAAAAAAATTAAAATAAAAGATATAAATTTTATTCTCAAGCAAAAACTCCTAAAAATTTTAAAAGTAAGATTATAGCAAATTTTTAATCAAGATTTATATCCCAGTAAAAATCCACCCATTCAGTAGCTTCTTTTACTTTAAAATCAGGCTCCAAAAGAGCGGTTTTTTTGTAAAAAATGGTTGCAATTTTAAGTTCTATATGGGGAAATTTTTCAAGCAAAACTTTTTTTATTTCTACTAAACTTTCTCCACTATCTACTATATCATCAATGAGTAGAATTTTTTTGTGCTTGCTTAAATCAGGAATGTTAAAAATTTCAATAGTATCAAGTTTTTTTGTATCATCGTAATGAATTGAGTTTAAAGCAAAAAGCTGACGTGTTTTTAAAGCTACTGCTAAAGAATGCCCCAAACTCATTCCTCCTCTTGCTATAGCTAAAAGTGCATCAGGGTTAAAATCTTTTTTAATTTCTTTAGCAAGAATTTTTACATCTTCTTTAAATTCTTCATAGGAGTAAAATATCATTATATATCCTTAATTTATTGTAGTGCCATAAGTAAAAAATTACCCAAAGATAATAAACTTAAAACTATAATGCCAAGATTGATTTTACCCCATTCGCGTTTAAAAATTCTTACAAGTAAATAAGAAAGAAAACCAAAAGCAAAACCTGTGGTAATGGAGTAAGTAAAAGGCATCATGATAATAGTAAAAAAGCTTGCTACAGCTATAGCATTATCTTTAAAATCTATATTTTTAACTTCCATAAACATTAAAATTCCAACCATTACAAGTACGGGGTATATTGCATTTGCAGGAATGGCTTTAAAAAGTGGCAGTAAAAAAAGTGTAAAAGCAAAACAAATAGCTACAACTAAAGCTGTAAGCCCCGTTCTTCCTCCGCTTTCAACCCCTGTAGTGCTTTCTACAAAAGCAGTAACTGTGGAAGTGCCTGTCATAGCTCCTAAGGCTGATCCTGTTGCATCTGCCATTAAGGTTTTGCTTAGTTTTTTTTCTCCATTTTTGGGATCATCAAAAATCTTTCCTCTTTCACCCACACCTGTGATAGTTCCTATACTATCAAAAAGTTGAGTGATAAAAAAAGTAAGAATTATAGGTATCATAGTAATATTTAAGGCACTTTTGATATCAAGTTGTAAAAAGATGGCTCCTAAACCATTTTCCATGCTAAAATTTGGCAAAGAAAAGATTTGCATAGGAAAACTTGCATTATCTAAATGAAAAATCCAAGCGATAATAGAGCTTACTAATACCCCCAAAATAAAAGCTCCGCGAAGTTTTATAGCCCAAAAAAAGATGATTAAAGCTAGGGTAAAAATTCCAAAAAGCACATGAGGGCTTTTGAAATTTCCTATGCTGACTAAAGTATCTTTATTATGCATTATCACACCCATTTGACTTAAGCCTAAAAATGCAATAAAACAACCTATGCCCGCACAAATTGCAAGGCGTAAATCTTTTGGGATATTGCGGATTACCCAAAGGCGAAAATGTGTAAAAGAAAGTATGAGAAAAATAATACTTGAAATAAAAACAGCTCCTAAGGCACTTTGCCAAGCTATGTTTTGACCTAAACAAACCGCAAAGGTAAAATAAGCATTTAAACCCATTCCCACACTCATAGCTACAGGAGTATTGGCAAAAAAAGCATTAAAAGCACTTGCAACTATGGTGATTAAAGCTGTTGCGGTGATTAAAGCTTCTATAGGCATTCCTGTATTTCCTACTATGCTAGAATTTACAGGGATAATATAAACGATAGCCAAAAAAGTAGTAAGCCCTGCTATAACTTCAGTTTTAAAACTCGTATTGTTTTCTTTGAGTTTAAAAAAGTCCATTTTTTCTCCTTAGTAGGTTTTTAGCTCGTTATATAAACTATCGCGTTCTACAGGAATAAGATTTGAAGTTTTTATCATATCGATAAAAGTTTTTAAACTTGTGCCTTTGGCAGATTTTGCACCACCTGCGCTTTGTATGCTTTCTTTTTCTATAGTGCCATCTAAATCATTAGCCCCAAATTCTTGTGCTACCATGGCTAAATTTAAAGTCATTGTTGCCCAGTAAGCTTTGATATTTTTAATATTATCAAGCACTAAACGAGCAATGGCAATGGTTTTTAAAATTTCTTCACTATCCATGATTTTATCAGTTTGTATAAAGCTATTATCCCTTTGCCAAACTAGAGGGATAAAAGCATTAAATCCACCGGTTTGATCTTGAAGATCACGCAGTCTTAACATATGATCGATCCTGTGATGTCTTTCTTCTATATGTCCAAAAAGCATGGTAGCATTACTTTGTTTGCCTTTTTCATGCCAAAGTTTATGAATTTTAAGCCAATTTTCACTGCTAACTTTTCCATGACAAATTTTCTTACGCACTTCTTCATCAAAAATTTCAGCTCCACCGCCTGGCATGGAATCAACGCCGTATTCAAGCATTTTTTCTATCACTTCTTCATAGCTCATTTTAAAACGACGATGTAAAAAATCAATCTCAGCAGCAGTCATAGCTTTTACATGAAGATTAGGATATTTTTCTTTTATCATTTTAAAAATTTCTAAATACCATTGCCAAGTTGTATCTTTGTTATGAGCTGAAACGATATGTACTTCTTTAGTTTCTCGTTTTACAGTTTCATCGACGATTTTCATGATTTCTTCATGAGTCATCAAATAAGGATTAGGATTTTTTCGGTGTGCTGAAAAGGCGCAAAATTTACAGGTATCTGCACAGATATTAGTTGGATTGATATGGCGATTGATATTAAAATAAACTTTTTTTCCATGAAGTTTGGTGCGTTTTTTATGGGCGTATTTGCCTAGGGTAAAAAGATCTAGATCCCAAAGTGCATTGGCTTCTTCTTGGTTTAATCTTTCTTCATTTTCTAGTTTGGTAATTAAATTTTTCATTTTAATTTTACTCTTTTGCTGTTTTTAAATAAAGCATTATAATTTTTGCTTACTGAAAAAGAGTTTATAGAAAAAGCCAAAATAAAAGATATTTTTGTTAAGATTATTATTAAAATATTAAAATTTAAAAGAGAGTGGAAATTTTGTTAAATAAAGAATTAGAAATTTTTAAAAAAAATCTTAGTTCCTATACCCAAAGTTGTAGAAAATTTTTTCTTAAGCAAGGGGCGTTTAGTTTATATCATTCTAAAAATATGGATAATTTCATAAAAAAAGCTTATGATATAGTTCTTAAAGATTATTTTGATGATTTTTCACCTCCAAGTGATAATATCCCTTTTTGTGTTTTAGCAAGTAAAGCATATGCAAACAATAGTCTTTGTTTTAATGAAAGTATTTCTTTGATTTTTGTTTATAAAGATATTAAGGCTTTTCATTTAAAACCTATGATTAAGGCTTTTATTGAAATTTTAAATGATACACATTTGCAAATTGACTCTGTTATCTTAGAATTTAATGGACTTTATAATGCTAGCAATGAGCTTAAGACTTCTATAATACAAACTCGTTTCATATGTGGTTCTAGGATTTTATTTAAAGGGATTAAGACGAAATTTGAGAGTATTTTAGAAGAAAATAAAAATGATTTTGCCAAGCTTTTGCTAGAAAATTTTAAAGAATTTGATATTCCATTTATAAAGCAAGAATTTAATATCTTAAAAGATTTTGGCGGATTAAATCATTTAAGATTCTTAGAGAGTTTGCTTGTTCTTTTTAAGACTTCTCCAAAAAATTATGCTTTAAATTTTATAGATGAAAAAAATTTAAGCGAGTTGCGTTTAGCTGGAGATTTTTTACTTTCTTTAAAATCAGCGATGAATTTATTAAGTGCTAAAGATGAGGATGAGTTTTTACTTATTAATGTTCATGATTTGAGTGAATTAATGTATAAAAAAGCTAAAAAACATTTTGGAGCAAATGAGTTGTTGGTTCAAAAGGCTTTGCAAAGTATGCATACTATAGGTTTTTATACACACTTTCTAGCAAAGCAAATTCAAGATGGATTAAATCATACCCCTAAACAAGAGTATAAATTTAAAACTCTTATAGAAGTTTTAGAATACTTATTAAAACTTGAAGATAAAGAGGTTATTTTCGATCTTAACTTGGTTTTTGCCCTAAGAAGATTGAAATACGGTAAAAAAGACATAGAAAAAGCTTTAATACTTTTTGAGAAAATTTTTTATAAAAGGCATAGTTTTTGTGTTTTAAAACTTTTGCTTGATAGTGGAATTTTAAAAGATTTATGCAAGCCTTTTTGGACAGTTCGTTTTTTAAGTGATGAAGAAGGAAATTATAGTTTTGATGAGCAAGTTTTTCTTATGTTAAGTGAATTTGAAAAATACGAAGATGAGCTTGAGATACTCCAAAAACTTAAAACCGATGAAAAAATGATTTTAAAGCTTGTGATACTTTTAAGCGCTATAGAAAGTGAAAATGAAATTTCTTTAGCAGGCATATATAGAGCGTATTGCTCCAAATTTGATTTAAAGAATGAAATTTTAGAATGGGGTCTTAAAATATTTAAAAACAATAATGCCTTAAAAGATCTTGTAGAAAAAGAAGATATATATAATCCTATTGTTGTAAGTAGTTTGGTTTCTAAATTAGAAAATTTAGAAAATTTAGAGCTTTTATACACTTTAACTTGGCTAAAGGCTAAGGCTTTAAATTACAATGCTTTTTATTTTAGAGTTCTTGATAAACTTTTAGAAAATGCAAAACAAGGTTTTGAAGATGAAAATCTACTTGAAGAAAGCGCAAGAAGAGTAAAAAAAGAATTAACACTTAAAAGAAGTAAGATTTTTTTAGAGCAAGATGAAATTTTGCAAGATAAAATCATACATATCAAATCAAATCTTTTTATTATAAAAAATACTTTTGAAGATATTGTTATGATTTCTAAATTAGCCAAAGAAAATGATTTTAAATTTTGGTTTAGCAATGAAACAAATCTTAGTTTGCAAATTGTTGCGCCACTTCATTTTAATATTGCTATTATTTTAAGTTCTTTAACAAATTTAAATCTTATTTTCATGAATTTTTTTGAACTTTTTGATGATAAAATTTATTTAAGATTTGAATATGATAATATTATCAGTGATGAGCAAAAACTAAAACTTTGCGAGCTTTTAAATTCAAATCTTTCTGGTTTTAATTTGAAAAAAATTAAAAAGCCAATCATTAAAAAAGATGAGTTAAAATTAGACTTAAATTATTCTAAAATGTATGCCAAATTAGGTCTTAATACTAAAGATCAGCAGGGTTTAATGGCGTATTTGATGAATGTTTTTAATGAACTTGAACTTGTTTTATGCGCAGCAAAAATTCAAACCATAAGACAAAGGACGCGTAATATTTTTATTTTTCAAAAGAATGAAAAACTAGAACATAGCGAGCAAAAGTTAGTTAATTTATTAATAAGTGAGTAAAAAAATGTGTGGAATCGTAGGCTATATAGGAAATAATGAGAAAAAACAAATTATACTAAATGGACTTAAAGAATTAGAATATCGTGGCTATGATAGTGCGGGTATGGCAGTGATGCAAGAAGGTGAGCTTAGTTTTTTTAAAGCTGTAGGAAAACTTGAAAATTTGGCGAATAAATGCACGGATTTTGAAAGTCAAGGTTATGGTTTTGCTATAGGTCATACAAGATGGGCAACTCATGGTAAGCCTACTGAAATCAATGCACATCCTCATTTAGGACAGTATTCTTGTGTGATTCACAATGGTATTATAGAAAATTATAAAGAAATCAAAGATAAACTTGAAAAAGAAGGCGTGAGTTTTTTAAGTCAAACCGATACTGAAGTTATTGTCCAGCTTTTTGAATTTTATGCAAGAAATTTGGGAGTTTTTGAGGCTTGGCAAAAAACCATCAAAGAACTTCGCGGTGCTTTTGCTACTTTGTTAGTAACAAAAAAAGATCCCAATCATGTGTATTTTGCAAAAAATGCTGCTCCTTTGATTATCGGTAAAAATGCAAATAAAGAATGGTATTTTTCTTCAGGTGATGCACCTTTGATAGGAAGTTGTGATGAGGTAATGTATCTTGAAGATTTAAGCTTGGGATACGCGAGTAAAGATGAGCTTGTCGTTTATGAAAATGATGTTTTAAAATCACTTTGTTTTTCTAAGCTTTCAGGCGATAAGGCTTATGCAAAAAAAGACGGCTTTCGTTTTTTTATGGAAAAAGAAATTTATGAACAAAGTCGCGTGATGAGTGAAGTGTTAATGGGACGTATTCAAGGCGATGAAGTCGTTTTTGATGAACTAAATAATGAAGATTTAAGTCAAGTAGATGAAATCACGCTTTGTGCTTGTGGAACAAGCTATCATGCTGCAATGGCAAGTGCTTATTTGTTTGAAAGAATTGCTAAAGTTAAGGCTAAAGTGGAAATTGCAAGTGAATTTCGCTACCGTGAAGCAATTATAAAAAAAGATTCTTTATTTATCGTTATTTCTCAAAGTGGAGAAACAGCAGACACTTTAGAGGCTTTAAAGATTGCAAAAGAGCAGGGCGCTAAGACTTTTGCAATTTGTAATGTGGATAATTCTAATATAGTGCGTTTAGCACACCTAAGTCTTTTAACTCGTGCGGGCATAGAAAAAGGAGTTGCTTCAACTAAAGCTTTTGCCACTCAGGTTTTAACACTTTGGATGCTTGCTATTTTTATGGCGCAAAAAAGAAATTTAAATGTTTCTGCTGAAATTAAAGCGCTTTTACATACTCCAAATTGTGTGAGTGTAAAACAGGCTTTACATGAAAAAATTCATCGTTTATCCAAGCGTTATTTAGATGGACATGGCTTTTTCTTTATAGGTAGAGATGTGTTTTATCCTTTGGCCTTAGAAGGAGCTTTAAAACTTAAAGAATTATCTTATCTTCACGCTGAGGGTTATCCTGCAGGAGAGATGAAACATGGCCCTATTGCTCTGGCTGATTCTAAACTTTATACTATAGCTTTAATGCCAAAGCATATGCTTTATGAAAAAACAAAATCAAATGTTGAAGAGCTTATAGCTAGGGATTCTACAGTGCTTAGCATTTCGCCTTTAGAATTTGATTTGAGTGATGATTTTATAAAAACCAATGAGCAAGATCACTATATGTGTGAATTTTTTGAAATGATGATAATTACTCAACTTTTAGCAATGGAAATTTCTATAAGACTTGGTAATGATGTGGATATGCCAAGAAATTTGGCTAAAAGCGTAACGGTAGAATAGAAATGAAAAAATTTTTTTGTTTAACTTTCGTTTGTAAACTTTTTGCTTTAAGTGAATTTGAACTTCATCATATTGATAAAGTACATAAGCTAGGGTATAGTGGAGATACTATTATAATAGGTGTAGCCGATGATGCTTTTAATCAAGATCATATTAGTTTAAAGGATAAGATTTTAAAGTCTACTTATCCTACTGATACAGCTGGGAAACAGCTTATACCTGATTTGCAAAAATCAACACACGGAAGTCATGTAGCAGGTATAGCTGTTGGAGCAAAGATAGACGATAGTAAACCTTATGGAGTGGCTTATGGGGCAAAATTTTATGGAGCTGGGGTATTTCCAAATGGCTCTTACACTCAAAATCCTAATATTTATAATTTTTTCAAAAATGTGAGTATTATTAATAATAGCTGGGGTATTAAATTTTATCCTTATTTTAATCTTAGAGCTTCAAATTCTGGATTAGTAGATTGTACTCAAACTAATCAAGGGAAAAGCTATAATATCTGTAATACTCCTTTGGAGTATGTTATGAAAGCAGATAAAGTTGCTAATGATATGATGAGGCTTAGCAAGGATAAGGGAGTATTAAATGTATTTGCTGCTGGTAATGAAGGAATTCTTAGCCCTGCTTTGCATGCGATTTTACCAAGTTATGATGAATCTTTAAGAGCTTGGTTGGCTGTTGGAGCTTTGGATGCAAATGAGATTACTTTAGAATCAGATGGGACTTTAACAATTAAAAGTCAAGGTTTGGCCGATTTTAGTAATGGTTTTAAGGGAGCTACGAATTTTTCTTTAGTTGCTGCTGGGGTAAATATTAATAATGTTGATTCAAGCACTAATGATAACTTTACAAAAAAAAGTGGAACTTCTATGGCAGCACCTATGGTGAGTGGAACAGCGGCACTGGTCAAGCAAAATTTCCCCTTTTTGGATGGTAAGCAAATTGCTGATATACTGTTAAGTACAGCAAATAAAAATTATAAGGCTCCAAAATTTACTGTTAAACAAGTAACCGATGGAACAAATCAACCTAAATTTCTTATTGTGTATATTTCGCAAGATCCACCTAAGATAGAAGATGAAATAAAACGGGATTTAAAACAGCTTTACAATGGAATGCAAGTTCAAGTTAATGGACAATGGATTGATTATAGTGATTATATTTGGGATAATAGAGATAGTGCGCAGTCGCAAAAACTTAATACTTCCACTATTAGTTCTATTAATGGAGTAGTTAGGGTTGAAAAAGAAGAATTATTTGGACAAGGAATTTTAGATGCACAAAAGGCGTTAAAAGGACTGAGTATTTTAGATGCAAACAGACTCAGTGACCAGGATGTATTAAAATATGATCAAGAACCTAATACAGCTTATTATACTATAAATACTGCAGGTTATGATGCTGAATTTTCTAATGATATTAGTCAAAGAAAATGGGATGAAAGTACTCATTTATCAAGCGCTATTAATAAACCTACACATTTAGCTAATCTTAACATAGGATTATCTAAAGAAGGTGAAGGTATTTTGATTATCAGTGGTCAAAATACTTATGAGGGTGCAACTTTAATCAAACAAGGAGAATTAAAGCTCAAAGGAAAAGTTAAAAATAATGCTTATGTAGAACAAGAAGCAATGCTAAGCGGTAATGGTATTGTAGGGCAAAATTTAAACAATAAAGGCATAGTTAGACCTGGAAATGAAGATTTGAGTGATTTAACCGTGCAAGGAACTTATACTCAAGAAGGAGTTGACTCTAAATTACAACTTGATTTTGGTAATTATAAAAATTCTAAACTGATTGCAAAAACTTATGATATTAAGAGCGGGAATTTAGAATATATTCCTTTACCTAAATACTATATCTTAAATAAGCCAGTGAAAATTAATTTAGGAGATTTGGAAAAAAGTTTATCATCTTTTAATCATGTTTTGGTGCAAAATACTTATGCTTTAAATTTTGATTTTGTTTTAAGTGATGATTTAGTGAGTATTAATAAAATCTTAATAAAACCTAATTTAAAACCCAATGCTTATGAAATTCCTAATACAAGCTTGGGAAATGCTTTAAGACAATTGCGATCTAGAGCAGACTTGAGTCGGACTTATCAGGAATTTTTTGCTTCTTTAGATAATGGAATAGATGTAAAGACTAAATTAAATAGAATAGAAGGTTCAGAGTATTTAAGCACTTTTAGTAATCATAATCAATCTAATTTGATACAAAATAACATATTGTTTACTCTTCATCCTCTTAATATTAATAATTTTGCACAAAACAATAATATGTTACTTGCTAGTGCTTATTTACCTAGAATTTTTAGTAATGAAGAATATTTTTGGCACCTTACTCCAAGCTATAAATACTATAAAGATAAAGATTTTTCAGGTCAAAAAACAGGTGCTAATATCTCTTTAGGAGAAAATTTCTCATCAGGCTTTTTAGCTTATGCTTTATCTCTTTCTAGCGCTAGATTTAATTTTAATAATGGTAGTGATTTGAAGAGTTATAATATGGACTTATTGTTTAATTATAACCATGATTTAGATTTTATAAAAATATTAAGTGGATTAGGTATAGGTGTAGGATTTAATACTCTTAATCGTTTTGTAGTAGAGCAGCCAATTGAAGGCAAGTATAAAACATTGCAAACTTCAGCCCAGCTTGGTGTAACTAAAGATATTATTTTAGGTCAAGATTTTATTTTTAATCCTTTAATGTATTTTACACATAGTTTTTTTTATCAAGAAGATTTTAAAGAAAATAAAAGTCCTTTTGCTAAAAATTACGAAAGTTTAAAACATCATAGCATAAATGCAAATTTAGGTTTTAATCTTGCTAAAAATATAGAGCAAGATGATTATCAAGCTTCTTTTTCTACTTTTGTAATTTTTGAAAAAAGAATTTATGGAAGAACTTTAGAAAATAAGGCTAGTTTTGTTGATTTTCCTATTGCTTTTATTCAAAAATATAAATTAAAAGATAATATTTTAAGTCAAGGTTTTAATTCAGAATTTTTATATAAAAACAATGTATTTTGGCAGTTTATGTTAATGAATAGATTTTCTCATAATGCCTATGAATTGCATTTAATGAGTTCAATAGGAAAACGTTTTTGAAAGTATTTATTTTTTTAGCTTATAATAAATAAAATTTTAATCAAAGGAAAAAATTATGGAATACAGAGTTGAACATGATACCATGGGTGAAGTTAAGGTCCCAAATGACAAATATTGGGGAGCGCAAACTGAAAGAAGTTTTGAAAATTTCAAAATCGGTTGTGAGAAAATGCCAAAGGTTTTAATCTATGCTTTTGCAAATCTTAAAAAATCTTTAGCTTTAGTCAATAACAAACTTGGCAAACTTGATGATGCTAAAAAAAATGCTATAGTTCAAGCTTGTGATGAGATTATCGCAGGTAAATTTGATGATAATTTTCCACTTGCGATTTGGCAAACAGGTTCAGGTACGCAAAGCAATATGAATATGAATGAAGTTATTGCAAATCGTGCCACTGAAATCATGGGCGGAGATTTTCGAAAAGAAAAGCTTGTACATCCAAATGATCATGTTAATATGAGTCAAAGTTCAAATGATACTTTTCCAACTGCTATGAGTATTGTTGCGGTTGAGCAAGTAGAGAAAAAGCTCATCCCTGCGCTTGATGAGCTTATTGCAACTTTTGAAAAAAAAGTAAAAGAATTTGATGGTATTATCAAGATAGGACGCACGCATTTACAAGATGCTACGCCACTTACTCTAGCACAAGAATTTAGTGGATATCTTTCTATGCTTTTGCATTCAAAAGAGCAAATCATCGCTTCTTTACCAACTTTAAGAGAACTTGCTATAGGAGGAACCGCAGTAGGAACAGGGCTTAATGCGCATCCAGAATTAAGCCAAAAAGTAAGTGAAGAACTAACTCAACTTATAGGTACGAAATTTGTTTCAAGTCCAAATAAATTTCATGCTTTAACAAGTCATGATGCGATCAATTTTACTCATGGAGCTATGAAAGGTTTGGCTGCAAATTTAATGAAAATTGCAAATGATATAAGATGGTTAGCTTCAGGCCCAAGATGCGGTCTTGGTGAGCTTATCATCCCTGAAAATGAGCCAGGAAGTTCGATTATGCCAGGTAAGGTAAATCCTACCCAGTGCGAAGCTGTTACTATGGTTGCTGTACAAGTGATGGGAAATGATGCAGCTATTGGATTTGCAGCAAGTCAAGGAAATTTTGAGCTTAATGTGTTTAAGCCTGTGATTATTTATAATTTCTTGCAAAGTCTTGATTTGTTGGCTGATTCTATGCATTCATTCAATATCCATTGTGCTGTAGGCATAGAACCAAATCGTGCAAAAATCGATCATAATCTTCATAATTCTTTAATGCTAGTTACCGCTCTAAATCCACACATAGGTTATGAAAACGCTGCTAAAGTAGCCAAAAATGCCCATAAAAAAGGTATTTCTTTAAAAGAAAGTGCAATGGAGCTTGGTTTGGTTAGCGAAGAAGATTTCAATAAATTTGTTGATCCTACTAAAATGATAGGTCCAAAAGCCTAGAACATAAAACTTGCCTTTTTTAAGGCAAGTTAAATTAAATTCTTATCTTTTAAAATCACATACATTCTTAAAGTTGATACAAAAAAGGTTAAAATCGCAGGACCTAGTATAATACCCCAAAAACCAAAGGTAGAAATTCCTGCTATCATAGCCAAGAAAATTAAAAGTTCGTTGATTTTGGTTGGAGTTTTTACAAGTTTTTTGTTGATCCATTTGATGATTAAAGGTTTGATTAAAGTATCTGCTATAAAAGAAATTACAATTACAGAATAAATAAAAATAACAAGAGCTGAGTTAAGATTGTTTGAGGCAAATTCATAAAGACTTACAGGCACATAAATTAAAGCTCCTCCTATAGCAGGTATGAGAGAACTTACAGCAAAAATTACTCCCATTAAAATTCCATCATAACCATAAAATATTGTGATTAAACCAAAAAGTGCACCTTGAAATATCGCTACAATCACCATAGAGTAAAGCACAACAGCCATAACATTACCCACTTCGCTTAAAACATCATCGAGTTCTTTTTTATCAATAGGAATGATGGATTTAAGATAGATAACAAGTTCTGTTCCATATAGATTTGCAAAGAAATAAAACACGCAAATTAAAACCATATCTATAAGGAATTTAGCTCCTGATTTTGTAAAACTTGAAGCATAACTTAGGATTTGTTTGGAAATGCTATTTAAATCTATAGAAGCTAAAAATTCTTTGATTTTAGGTTCTAAAAAATTAAAGCTTTCAGGCAAGGTAAATTGATAGTTTTTGACATAATCAAGTGTTTGTGTGACTAAATTGATATCAAAATTCTTTAAAGCTTTGGCAAGTTCTATCATGGCATAAACAAAAGGTGCAAAGAAAAGCAAAACCATGCAAGCTGTTGTAAGAATGGAAGCTAAAAATTTATGTCCTTTAGTAAGATTTAAAAATTTCGCATTGATGTTTGAGGTAGCTACCGCCATTAAACTAGCTATGATAATCACAAGTAAAAAACCTTTAAAAAGATAAAGCAAAAGAAATAAAATAACTAAAATAAAGCTTATAAGAAAGATTTTTCCATTTTGCAAAATTTACTCCTCAAATAAAGTTTTTTCATAGTTTAATTTTAAAGCACTATAGCTTTTTGTGCTAGCTATACGCCCTTTTGCAGTGCGTTCTATATAGCCATTAGCAAGCAAATAAGGCTCAATTACATCTTCTATGGTATTTTCATCTTCGCTTAAAGCCGCAGCAATACTTGCAAGCCCGATAGGTTTTTGCTTAGCAGCGGTTAAAAGTTCAAGATATCTTAAATCCATCGCATCAAAACCAAGCTCATTCACTCCTAAAGAATTTAAGGCTTCATTAGCTCTTTTTTCTGTGATAATCTCTTCATCATTAACATCAGCAAAATCTCTTACCCTTTTTAAAAGCCTTAGAGCTATTCTAGGGGTTGAACGACTTCTTTTAGCGATCTCAAGTGCGGCTTTTTCTTCGCAAGTTTTATTAAGTTTTAAAGCTGCTTTTTGCAAGATGAGAGCAAGTTCGCTATCTTTGTAAAATTCTAATCTAAATTGCATACCAAAACGATCTCGCAAAGGATTACTAAGCATACCTGCACGCGTTGTAGCTCCTATAAGAGTAAATTTTGGCAAATCGATTTTTATGGTTTGGGCGGCTGGACCACTACCTATGATAATATCAAGGCGGTAATCCTCCATTGCAGGGTAAAGCACTTCTTCGATAGCAGGGCTTAAGCGATGAATTTCATCAATAAAAAGTATATCTCCTTCGCTAAGATTAGTTAAAATAGCGGCTAAATCCCCGCTTTTTTCTATCATAGGAGCGGCGGTTGTTTTGATATTTGCACCCATTTCATAGGAGATGATATTAGCTAGTGTTGTTTTTCCAAGTCCTGCAGGACCGCTAAAAAGTATATGATCTAAACATTCATTGCGTTTTTTAGCTGCAGCTATAAAGACATTTAAATTTTTTTTAATGCTTTCTTGACCTATATAACCATCAAAATTTGAAGGACGCAATGAAGTTTCGTAAGTTTCATCAAAGGAGTATTTTTCTATTTCTACTATTCTATCCATATCTTTGCTTATATTTTGGAAAAATTAAAATAAGATTTTAGCTAAAATTTGCTAGAATTTACATTAAACTTTAATGATTATGGTTTAAAAATGGGAATTTTAACAAAATTAGAATTAGATTATGAAATTGACGATATAGAAAAATTTTTACAATTTTTTAGAACCATGTGCGATAGGTTTGAACCTTTAATCATCAAGCTTGGAAGCGATAGCGTGCGTTATAAAGAAGCTATAAAAGAGCTTGAAACTTTAGCACACAATACCGCTTGGGCAGCAAGACGTTTAAATCTTGAAGAAGTGACTGATTTTTGTGTATTTTGTGAAGAGATGATGGCGCAAGCAAATCGCTTTAACGGACCTGCTAGTGATGAATTTACGGATTGGATGCTTTTGATGAGTGATCAGTTTGAAAAATATTGTCGTTCATATGAAAATGATGATTCTGTTTTAGCGGTTTTTAATCCTTTAATTGTTAATGTTCCAAATATTATTTCTAAATAAGGGAGCGACTTGGCTTCGACAGGAGTAAGTCTGCTTAGATGGCATGTCGCTTTGGGCAAAGCGTAAAAAGCCCAAATAAAATTAAACGCAAACAACGTTAAATTCGCTCCTGCTTACGCTAAAGCTGCGTAAGTTCAGTTGAGCCTGAAATTTAAGTTATACTATCTAGCTTAATTTTCGGTCATTTTTGATAGTGTAGCCTTGCGTTTGACAAGCGTTGAGGTGAAATAAAGTCTTAGCCTTGCTTTTGAGTTTTGGAAGATGAGCGAAGTAGGGTGAAGTAGTCATCTTTGCTAAGCATGTAGAGGTCTTTGTGGGATTATTTTTGGACAGGGGTTCGATTCCCCTCGCTTCCACCATCACGCTAATTTTAAGTAAATCATAAGTTTATTTCAAATTTTTAGAATTTTTTATATGAAGTTAAGATCGATTTATTACCCTTAAAACTTTGATATATTAAGTTTTATAATTTTTCATTAAAAATTTATAGTTTTATTTTTAAGCTTATTAAAAAAAAAAGGGGGGGGGGTATAATTTTTCCTTCAGTTTAAATTTATTGAAGGAGAAACTTATGAAGAAAAATGCTTCGAGCAAGATATTGCTAAGCTTAGGTGCAGCAACTTTGCTTTATTCAGGTGCTTTTGCACAAGAAATCAATCTTACAGAGTCTTCAGATATAGGAAATTATTTTGAAGAAAATGGTAAGGATATCAATCTCAAAAATCCTGATAATTACAAAGGGCAAGATTTAAGTATTAAAATGGGCATTGGAGATTTACCAAGCGATGGCTATGATAGCGCTGATTATCGATTGAACATTGATATCGGTAAAAACAATACTTTAAGCTTTAAACACAATAATGGCGACCATCCTGCTTATGTAACAAATTTAAATGCTACTGCTAAAGAGGTTAAAACAACAGATATAATTTTACAAGCTTTTGCGCCTTCGGTGATTAATGGAGATTTAACTATGACTAGCTTAGGAGGTGAAGCCATTACCGAGGATGAAAAAAAGCTCAGGTATAATTCTTTATAATGGAACAGAAGGAAAAAGTGCTAATGGTAGCTTAACTATAAATGGAAATTTTACCGCTAATGAAACTCTTTTTGCTACTTATGGAAATTTTGTTAAGGTAAATGGAACTGCAAATCTTACAAATTTAAATTTTGGACTTATCAAACGCTCTTATACAGACTTAGAAGCAAATAATGTAGTGATGGTCAAGCTAAAATTTCAATGAAGATATTTTAAAAGCAAAGAACAATGCAGGTGCATTACTTGTAAAATTTTTAAATGATTATGTTTCAACTGATCTTCATGGCAAAGATGAATTAGAAACAGGAGCTATTATAGATATTAGCGACGAAGAGAAATATGGCGATGGAATAAAAGGCTTAGTAGATTATAAACTTAACGTTCAAAACTGCGGTGGCAATAAATGCTTAGTGATCAATGGAGGTGCTACTACAGCAGCTAAAGATAAACTCACGCAACTTAAAGTAGATATAGATACTATTGATAAATTGCTTAAAAATGAATTTGATTTTAGTCAAGATGAAGAATGGAAACAAGCCAAAGAAGCTCTTGAAAAACAAAAAACCGAACTTGAACAACTCAAATAAGAAGCTGAGAAAAACGGCGGTAAAATCGATGATGAAAAATACATTGATTTAGTAAATAAAAACTTAAATTTAAATCTTAGTGCTAATGATAAAGCTTCTATCCTAGCTCTTCGTTCTATCACAGAACAATTAGGAAGTATAGGGGCAGATTTAGCAAGTAGAGAAGGTGTAAAACTAGCCCTACAAATCAAAAAAGACACAGACAATACAGGTAAATCTGTATCTAATCTCAATTCAGCTTCTAGTGCAGTAAATACCACTATGAATATTTCTAATGATGTTTCTATAGGTTCTCGTGTAGCAATGCTAAACAATCCTTTTGGAACTTATGCTTCTAAAATGAATGGCCTTAAATTTGCTGCTTTAGATAGTGATATGAGACCAAGCTATGTAAATGAATATACCAATAGTATTTGGGCTAATGCTTTTGGTGGTGCTAACATTATCGATGGAGATAGTGGTGCAATGTATGGTGCTACCGTAGGGGTAGATAAACAAGCTAATGATAATGTTTTATGGGGTGCTTATTTTACTTATGCAAATGCTAAAATCAAAGACAATAATTTAGAACAAAAAAGCGATAACTTCCAATTAGGTATGTATTCTACTATCAATATAGCTCCACAATGGGAACTTAATCTTAAAGCTTATGCTCAAGTTTCTCCAACTAAACAAGACAATATTCAAACAGATGGTGCATATAACTCAGATTATACAAGCAAATTCTTAGGATTTAGTGCTAATGTAGGTCGTGTGTTTGACTTTAGTGATAATACTTTATTTATTAAACCTTTTGCAGGGATAAATTATTATTTTAGTTATACTCCATCTCATACAGAAAATGGTGCTATTGCTAAAGATATTGATTCTATGAAAAACAATTCTGTAAGTGTTGAAGTGGGTGCTGAATTTAGAAAATATATGAATGAAAACTCTTATATTTTTGTAACTCCAAAAATAGAACAATTTGTTATCAATAGTGGTGATGATTACACAGCTAACCTAGCTGTAAATAATGCTTTCTTTACTAGTATTGAAGCTAACAACAAGAAAAAAACTTACGGACAAATTATCGTAGGGGGTAATGTAGATTTTACAAATCAACTCAGTATGAATCTTGGCTTTGGTGCTAAACAAATACTAGCAGGTAAAGTAGATAATAAAAATGAAACTTACTTAAGTGGTCAAGTAGGACTTAAGTATAAATTTTAATCTTAAAAATCATTTCTAAATCTTTTTATAGTTTAGAAATGATTGTTTATTTCTATGGGAAATCTCCTAGGGCTTTATCTTAAAGCCCTTTTTATAACAAACAAGTAAATAAGTCTTTAGAGTAAAAACCCTAAAAACTTTTAGTTTTCTTTGAAAAGTTTGGAAGCTAAGTGCGTTGCACGACTTTGATCTGTATCT
Organism: Campylobacter sp. BCW_4321; assembly: GCF_001763075.1. Taxonomy (NCBI): domain Bacteria; kingdom Pseudomonadati; phylum Campylobacterota; class Epsilonproteobacteria; order Campylobacterales; family Campylobacteraceae; genus Campylobacter; species Campylobacter sp. BCW_4321. The sequence goes on from NZ_MJYA01000026.1 coordinate 65,304, forward strand.
TTTTTAAGTGTTTTATAAATTTTACTTACATATTCTTCTAGGGTTTGTTGAGAATCTATGGTTTTTTCAGAAGAAGGAATTTTTTCATATTCTCCATTGTTTTTAAGCTCATAAGCTAAAACATTATCGCTAAGTTGCAAGCGTAAAAATTGAGCTAATTTAGCTTTGCTTCTTTCATCATATATAGGGGTCATAAGTTCTAAGCGACGCTCTAAATTTCTTGGCATCCAATCTGCACTCGATATAAAATAATTTGGCTCACTATGTTTAAAATAAAATACTCTAGCATGTTCTAAGTATTTTCCTATGATGCTTCTAACGCGTATGTTTTTGCTGTATTCTTCATCAGGTTTTAAGCAACAAATTCCACGTATGATAAGATCGATTTGTACCCCTTCCATACTTGCTTCATAAAGCGCTTGTATGATATCACTATCCACAAGAGAATTCATTTTAGCTACAATCACACCTTCATTTTTCTTGCTTGTTTCAATGCGTATCATTTCTAAAACTTTTTCTTTGATTTGATTTGGACTCATTGAAAGAGTTTGAAGACGACGGTTTTTGCTAAAGCCTGATAAGATATGAAAAAATTTTGTCGTATCTCTTGCAAATTCTACTTTGCTTGTAAAATAACTCACATCAGTATAGATTTTAGCACTGCTTGCATTGTAATTTCCTGTGCTTAAATGTATATAAAATTTAAGCTTATCCCCTTGTTTGCGTATGACTTGAGAAACCTTAGCGTGGACTTTAAAACCTGTAATGCCATAAATAACATGAGCTCCGGCATTTTCTAAAGCTTTCGCCCAATGAAGATTATTTTCTTCATCAAAACGTGCTTTTAATTCTACCATCACAGTTACTTGTTTTCCATCGCTTGCAGCATCAATTAAAGCTTGAACTATATTAGAATTTTTTTCAACTCTATAAAGTGTCATTCTTATGGAAATTACTTCAGGATCTTTGCTTGCTTCTTTGATAAATTTATAAACTGGATCAAAACTTTCAAAAGGTTGTATGATGAGTATATCTTCTTTTTCTACAGCATCAAAAATAGATAAATTTTCATCAAAAGGTGGTAAAGTTTTAGGCGTGTAAAGTGGGCTTAAAAGATGCGTAAAGTTTTTATTTCCCGCGATTTGCCAAAGGCTAGGGAGATTGAGTAAAATAGAATATTCATAAACATCTTTATGAAAAATTTTCATGTGTGTATTAAGAAATTCTACGATTTGTTCATCTGCATCTTTTTGAATTTGCAATCTTACAAAAGCTCCTTTTCTACGAAGTTTTAAGCCTTGTTCTAAAATCATCATAAAATCATCAGCTTCTTCCTCTTCTATTACTATATCTGCATTTCTAGTCACTCTAAATGCTGCTGAAGCTAAGAGTTTATAGCCTGGAAAAATTTCTTCTGCGTGTTGGTGGACTATACTTTCTATAGGAACATAAATATTTGCACTTACCTCATAAAAACGAGGTAAAACCCTTGGAATTCTAATCATTCCAAATTTTACAAGTTCAGGATGCGCTTTATCACAAATTTTAACCGCTAGTGAAAAAGATAAGTTATTTAAATGTGGAAAAGGATGAGTAGCATCAACAGCTATTGGAACAATAACAGGAAAAATATTGGAGAAAAAATACTCATCACATTTTTGCTTTAAATTTTCATCTAAATTCTCATAATGTTTTATGAAAAGATTTTCTTTTTCTAATTCACTTGTGATTTCATTAAAATAACGCTCCAAAAGCTCTTTTTCTTGGTGTAAATATTTGCGTATGGCTTTTAATTGTTGTAACGGTGTCATTTCATCGCTACTGCTTGCATTAACTCCAGCTGAAAAAAGTTGTTTTAAGCCTGCAACGCGTATCATATAAAATTCATCTAAATTAGTGCAATATATAGCTATAAATTTTAATTTTTCTAACAAGGGTAAATTTTTAGAACATTGGTCTAACACACGAGAATTAAAGCGAAGCCAAGAAAGTTCGCGATTGATAAACATATCAGGACTTATTTGCATTAATTTTTCCTTTTTTTTGTTATATTTTATCATTTATTTTAAAATTATTGAATAAAAGTTTCAAATTTTTTAGGTTAATTAAGAGTAAATATATCTTTAAAATTATATTAAATTCATCTATGTTAGAATTACAAAATTTATTTCTGGGAAATTCTGTGACATTATTGTTTTATTGAAGATTTTAAGAAATGATAATTTTAAGGAGGAAAATTTTGAAGAAAACTTCGAATCTTTTTACTATTTTTCTTGTTTTGCTTTTTGTTTTCTTTGCGGTTGGGTTTTATACTTTTTATAATGCTAAGGGCACATCTTATTTAAGCAATGCAAGCGAATCTTGTAATAACTGCCATATTATGAATGAAGTTTATAACGAATACATGGCAGGGCCGCACTCTCAAAAAGTCAAAGGCGAACCAAGAGCAACTTGTGTGGATTGTCATTTGCCACATAATTTTGTAGCTAAGTGGATAGCTAAAGCGCAAAGTGGTTTAGGACATGCTTATGCTTTTACTTTTAAACTTGATGAGTTGCCTACAAATTTGAGTGCGACTGAAAAAAGCAGAAAAATGGTGCAAGAAAACTGCATACGCTGTCATGCAGATTTTGCTCAAACTGCTATCAATGCTACAACAAATCCACATGCAGACAAGTCATTAAATTGTGCTTCTTGTCATAAAGATGTTGGACATAAACACGGAATTTAATAAGGAGAAGATGAATGAAAAAAAATATTTTACGCTTGGGTATTGTTGTTTTGGTTTTACTTATAGCGGGAGTTTTATGGCTAAATAATGATATCAATCAAAAAAAAGAAGATGAAGCAAATAAAAATGCCATTGCAGCAAATGCTGATTTTTCTTTGCTTAGTGATGATGATCCAAATTTTGAAAAATGGGGTAAGGTTTTTCCAGAGCAGCTAAAAATGTATTTAACAGTTGAAAAAGAAGAGCCTAAAGCTACTGAATTTGGTGGTAATTTAGCTTATTCAAAATTGATTCGCTTTCCTCAATTAACCATACTTTGGGCAGGATATCCTTTTAGTCTTGATTTCAATGAAGAAAGAGGGCATTTTTGGGTTCAAGTAGATCAAATGAAAACAGCAAGAAACAACAAAGATTTTCTTAATGCTCACGGCCTTGCTGCTTTTAAAGGCCAGCCCGCAGCTTGTATGAATTGTCATAGTGGATGGACTCCATGGCTTATAAAAAATGTTGCTAAAGGGGATTTTACTGCTTTTAACTCTACAAATTATTGGACCATGATTAAAAATATCCCAGCCGTTGATGGTATAGTGGAAAATTCACCTGAACATGCAGGTCCACATGGTGGTAAAAGAATGGGTGTAACTTGTGCAGATTGTCACAATCCAAATGATATGAGTTTAAGACTTACTCGTCCAGCAGCTATTAATGCTTTAGTTTCTAGGGGATATGAAAAAGATCCAGTACAAGGCGTAAAAGCTACAAGAGAAGAAATGAGAACTTTAGTTTGCTCTCAATGCCATGTTGAATACTATTTTAAACCAACAGGGGAAAAAGTAAAAGTAATGGGTGAAACTATTGTAGATGATAGTTCTAAAAAATGGTGGAATGGAACTCAGAAAAATTATGATGAGTATGAGTTTTGGAGAGATGGAAATAAAGCTAAAGAGATTGAAACCGATGGTATAGTTTTAACTTTTCCTTGGAGTGAGTGGAAAAAAGGACAACCATTTAGAATTGAAATGCTAGATGATTATTATGATAAAGTTCGTGGAGTATTTGGAGCTGATTTTACTCATAAATTAACAGGGGCACAAATTATTAAAATTCAACACCCAGAAAGTGAACTTTATAGTGGCGGTGTGCATGCTGCAAATGGAGTAAGTTGCGTGGATTGTCATATGCCTTATGTTAGAGAAGGGGCTAAAAAGGTTACTCAACACAATATCACTTCTCCTTTAAGAGATATTAACTCTGCTTGCAAATCTTGTCATAAACAAAGCGAAGATTATTTAAAAGCTCAAGTACTTGACATACAAAATAGCGTTGCACATGATCAAAGAACTGCAGAGTACGCAATTGTTAGTTTGATTATGGATACTAAAAAACTACGCGATGAGCTAGGCAATATGGAAAAATTCCAAAGCGATGGAAAAGCTGATGCGAAAAAAATTAGCGAAGAGCTAAAAGAAGTTTTAGAACTTCATCGTAAAGCTCAAATGAGAGCGGATTTTGTTAATGCTGAAAACTCAACTGGTTTTCATAATCCTCGCGAAGCTTCAAGAATGTTATTGCAAGCTGTTGATATGGCAAGAATGGGACAAACTAAACTTGTAGAAATTGCAGCGGTAAATGGAATTAAAGATTTTAAAACTTCAAATTTAGGTTTTGAAGATATTCAAAAATTTAATCCAGGAGAGCTTTATTATAAAGTAGATGTTAATGGTCATAAAGCTGGAGAGCGTTACTATGCAGATGAAAAAGATGTTAATGGCAATCCTCCAAAAGAACTTTTAGAGCATGATAAAGAGCTTGTTCCTTATAATTATCAAGTGATTGATAAAAAATAATTCTTAAGCCCTATAAATCATAGGGCTTTTTCTTTTATTTGTTTTAAAAAATATAAACTTTTTATTTGAAGTTCACTTTTACTTCACTTTGTTTTGTCAAAATATCACAAATTTTGATAATCAAAAAGGATTTAAAATGATCAATAAAAATAAATTGTTTAGACAGGTTCATATCTATCTTAGTTTGTTCTTCTTGCCTTGCGCCTTGCTTTTTGCTTTAACAGGTATAGCGTATATTTTTGGTATTAATCAAGATGTGGGTTTGAAAGTTGAGCAGTATCAATTGTCAAAAGTTATAGAAAGTGGTAAAGAAAGAGAAGCCTTAATAGAGTACTTAAAAACAAATGGTTTAAAAGTGCCATCTAATACAGATATCATTAAAAGTAAAGATAAAGGCATAACAATAGGCGGAACTCATTATAGTGCTAATATAACTCAAAATTCTACTAATGAATACAACATTACCTTAAAAACAAGATCTTTACTTGGAGATATGATTATGCTTCATAAAGATAAGGGTGCTTGGTATTTTTCTGTGCTTAGCGTAGGCTTTGGTATTACTTTATTTATGCTTTATATTTCAGGGCTTATGATTACTTTGTTTGCAAATAAAAAAGATAGAAGTAAACAATTTGCAGTTCTTGGAGTAGGGGTTGTTGTAACTTTGCTTTTGGCTTATCTTAGCCTTTGATTTTTCCTAGCTTTTTAAGCTAGGTATTATTTATTTTTTTGTATAATCATACTTTACTTTATTGGACAGATGGGTGAGTGGCTGAAACCACACCCCTGCTAAGGGTGCAGATCTTAACGGGTCTCGAGGGTTCAAATCCCTCTCTGTCCGCCACTAAAACTTTCTTGAAAATTCCAAGTATTTTATTAAGTATTAAAGCAAGAGACTAGCTCTTGCGAGATTGTATTATTTTACAGCGTTTTTGATTTCTAAAATCATAGTTTTTAAAGACTCTAGTCCATTTCCACTTGCTAAATACCAGTATTCTGGATCAAGATAGATGATTTTTTTGTTTTGTGCTGCTTTGGTTTTAGCAACAAGCGCATTATCGAGTATGCCTTGAGCGCGTTCTTTGTTGCCTACAATGATATTTCTATCAACAACAAAAATATAATCAGGATTTTTTTCTAGTATAAATTCAGAATTGATACTTTTGCCGTGTGTGCCTACTTTTATATTCTCATCTACTGCGTTAATCCCTAAAACATCGTGAATAATCCCAAAGCGAGATTGAGGGCCAAAGGCTGAAATTTTGTTAGAATTTGTAAGAACGATAAGAGCTTTTTTATCTTCATTAACTATGCTTTTGGCTTTTTCAATTTCATTTTTAATATCTGAAATTTTTTCCAAAGCTTCTTTTTCTAAACCATAAAGTTTTGCAACGCTTAAGACATTGTTTTCAAAAGAGCTTAAAAAATTTGCATTATCAAGACCTACAAATAAAGTTGGAGCTATTTCTTTTAACTTATCATAAAATTTACTTTGGCGTCCAGAAATAATGATAAGATCAGGTTTTAAAGCATTAATGGCTTCAAAATCAACTTGTTGCACTCCGCCTACACTAGGTTTGTTTTTAAATTGTTGTAGGTATTTTGGTAAATTTTTAGCAGGAACGCCTGCGACTTTATCGTTTAATTTTAAAGCATCAAAAGTATCTAAAATTCCAAGATCTAAGATCACTACCTTAGAAGGATTTTTAGGGATTTTATTTTCTCCTAGGCTATCCTTCACTAAAAAACTATCACCCTCATCACTCATGCTAATAGGCAAAACTTTCACTGTAGCAGTGTTGGTTTTTGTTGTAGAACTTGCGTTGTTTTCGTTTGAGTTTGAATTACAAGCTGTTAAGATTAGACTTAAAAAAAATGCAAAAAATGCAAAAACTAAAGATTTTTTCATATTTTCTCCTTTTTAAAAATAAATACAAATTTTCTTACCATCAATTTGACTTACGGGTATATCCATATCATAAATTTGTTTTAAATTTTCTTGATTGATGATTTCATCTTTTGAACCTTGTTTTAAAAGCTTCCCATCTTTTAAGGCTATGATTTCATCAGAATAAATCGAAGCAAAATTAATATCATGTAATACAACAGCTATACTTTTGTTAAAGTCTTTGACTAAATTTTTCATTAGTTGCATGATTTGTACACTATGCTTCATATCAAGATTGTTTAAAGGTTCATCAAACATTATAAATTCAGTATCTTGAGCGATGATCATGGCTATAAAAGCTCTTTGTTTTTGTCCGCCACTTAATGTATCTAAAAATTCATTTCTTAAGTTGCTAAGTCCCATATATTCTAAAGCTTCATTGATTTTGATTTTATCGTTTGCATTAAGTCTTCCTTGAGAATGCGGAAAACGCCCAAAAGCGACTAATTCTTCAACTTTTAATCTTAAATTGATATTGTTTTGTTGTTTGAGAATGGAAATTTTTTGTGCTAAGATTTGCTCTTTATAGTCTTTTAAATTTACTCCATCAATATAAATTTCTCCACTACTAGGTTTTATCAAACGACTCGCTAGAGCTAAAAGAGTGGATTTTCCAGCGCCATTGGCTCCTATTATAGAAGTGATTTTGCCTTTATGAAAATCAAGGCTAAGATTTGAAATAATGGCTTTATTATCATAAAATTTGGTGATATTTTTTAGTTTAATCATAATTTATTACCCTTTAATACAAGATAGATAAAATATATCCCACCTAAGAAATTAATAACCACGCTTATAGTGGCATTATAATCAAAAACTCTAGAGACAAAAAACACCCCTCCAAGCAAAGCTAAAATGCTAATGAGTATGCAAGCACTTAGTAAAATACTATGCTTTGCAGTTTTAAATAGCTCATAAGTGATATTTACCACCAAAAGCCCCAAAAAGGTTATAGGACCTACAAGTGCGGTGCTAATAGAAGTTAAAATAGCTATGATAATCATCAATTGTTTTGAAATTTTTTGATAATTTATCCCTAAATTTATCGCTAAATCTTTGCCTAAATTTAAAGGATCTAAAAATTTCATATAGCGAAAAATCCATATAAAACTTAAAAAGCTAATGATATAAGCAAGAATTAAAACATCAAAAGCAATATTATCAAAACTAGCAAACATTCTTCCTTGTATTACCATGAATTCATCAGGGTCGATTAATACTTCAAAAAAAGAGCTTAAAGTGCTAAAAAGTGTTCCAAAAACTAAGCCTAAAAGCATTATAAGATAAATACTTCTATCGCTACTAAATAAAATTTTATAAAGTCCTAGCGAAAAAACCACCATACAAACCAGAGTGATTAAAAAATTGATATCGTTTTTATAAACACTTAAATTAGCTGCACCAAAAGAAAAGATAAGAGCACTTTGAAGTAACATATATAAAGAATCCAATCCTATGATGGCAGGGGTTAGAATTTTGTTATTGCATAAAGTTTGAAAAACCACTGTTGAAACAGCGATACAAATAGCTACTATGATAATAGCTGCAATTTGTAAAAAACGACTTTTTAAGGCATACTCATCAAAGCCATTTAAACCCACAAGTATAAAAATCCCTATCATACCAAGTGTTAAAAAGCTTAAAATCAGCATTTTTTTACGCATAAACTTTCCTTTTTAGCAAAAGAAAGATAAAGATTAAAGATCCTAAAACACCTGTAGTGATACTTAAAGGCATTTCAAAAGGAAAGATGACAAGTCTTGAAATGATATCGCAAACAAGTAAAAACAAAGCTCCACAAAGTGCTATATAGATGAGATTTTTTCTAAGATTATCACCTAGATAAAGAGCTACTAAATTTGGGATAATTAGCCCTAAAAAAGGGATAATCCCAACGCTTACAATCACTAAACTAGTGATAATGCTTACAATCATCAAGCCTAAAAATAATATACCATTATAAGAGATTCCAAGATTTAAAGCTATATCTTCGCCCATGCCAACTATGGTGATTTTATGAGCTAAAAAATAAGCAAGTATAAAAAGTGGTAAAGAAATGTAGAGCAATTCATAATTTCCCTGCATAACATTTGCCATACTGCCTTGTAACCAGCCTTGGATATTTTGTATATAATTTAAAGCATAGGCAAAAAAAGTGGTTATAGCACTAATAATGCCTCCAAACATCAAGCCTATCAAAGGTACAAAAATCACATCTTTGAGTTTGATTTTTCTTAAAATTTGGATAAATATAAAAGAACCCAAAAGCGCAAATACAGATGCAATGATAGCTTGAGTGAAAAAAGACGTTCCAGCAAAAAATATTAAAGAAGTAAGTATGCCAAATTTAGCACAATCCATAGTCCCTGCTGTAGTTGGAGAAACGAATTTATTTTGCGTGAGTTGTTGCATGATAAGCCCGCATATACTAAGACTCATTCCCGTGAGTAAAATCGCTATAAGTCTAGGAATTCTTGTGAGAGTTATGATTTCTAATTGAGTGGAGTTAAGATTAAGAATATCTTTTACATTGATACTGATAACTCCTATAAATAAACTTATCATTCCAAAGAATAAAAGTAAAGCTATAAGCACTTTTAAACTCAATATATGCTTAAAAAACAAATCTTTCCTTATAGTAATAATAATTATCAAAAATGAAATTGTAATGAAATTTGTTTTAAGAAATGATAAAACTACAAAGGATATTTTAGTAAGAAATCAAAAATCCAGTGGAAAGTCTTTGCAAGTGTTTGTTATAGTCTATAAGGCTTTCTCCGTAGCCATTAAAGTATTGTAAATACCAATAAATTCCGTTATTAAAAATATCATATCCTAGATCAACTTGTATAGCGCCTTTGTTATTGCGGAATTTAAGATTGTTTCTTAGCATAAGATTGATAAAATAATCATCGCCTAAATACGCTAAATTCACATCAAAATTTCCCATATAATGCAAGATGGCAGGATTATCATCATCTTTTTTGCTTTCAGGAATTCTATACCAAAGGCGTGGAACAAATAAAAATTTATTATATAAAATAGCTGTAGATACATAAATTCTATTCCATGAGCGAGATTGCAAATTCTCATCTCCCTTGCCATTGCTTTCATGTAATATACCTACGCGTAGGTTGTTAAAAAATTCATAATCTTTAAGATACAAAGGAAAATCTATAAAAAATTCTGGCTGATAGTTGGTTTCTCTAAAAGGAGAAGAATGTTTATAAATTTGCCACCAAGAAGTTTGAGTATAGGCTATATAATATTTTTCATCTAGCCCTAGCAAATTTTCAAAAAGCCTTTTTTTAATGCTAAGTTGAAATTTAGCTTCACTTTTATTGTGATTTTCTTCCAGAGAGTTAAAACTATAAGCCAAAGGTAGAAAATAATTCATTTTATAAGCACTAATGCCAAGAGGGTTAAAGTATTCATCTTCTTCAAGATAATTTGCCAAGGCAAGACGAGCAAAATCTTGTCTTTCTTCTTTGGCTGCAATAATAGATTTTTCATTTTGAGTAGTTTGTTTAGTTTTATTTTGTTCTTGAGGGATTAAAACAGATGAATTTTTTAAAGCGAGTTTTTTGTAAATTTCCATAGCTTTTTTATAATCGCCTTGTTTTTCATACTCTAAAGCTTGTTGTAAATCACTAGCCCATATAAAAACACATAAGCTTAAAAATAAAGCAATTTTTCTCATTTTAACTCACTTTTAAATTTTTCATATTCTTCATAAAAATTAAGATTTAAAAAAGCATCTTCATCTTCAAATTCCACAAATTTGGTTTTAATCTCAGAAAATAAAAGTCCTATTTTTTGTTCATTTTTTTCTAAGAAATTTTTACAAGTTTGAGCTAAAGAGCTGTGATAAAAGCCGCACAAGGGATGTTTATGTAAAGGAGTTTTGGCTATGATTATTTTATAGTTTTGCTCTAAAAAAGGAAGCATTTTTAAAAGCTCATTTTCACCTACTTTAGGACTATCTACACTTAAAACAAAAACAAATTCATTTTTAAAATTTGAAAGTATAGAGTAAAGCGCAAGCATAGGAGAGTAAACTTCAAATTCTAAAGAATCTTTTATCAAGCTAAAATGGTTTTCAAATTTGTCTTCTTTTGCGCTCACATAGACATTTTTAAAAATTTTAGAAAATTTATTTACTTGAAATTGAGTTAAATTTTGATTTTTAAGAATCAATTTGCTTTTATCTTGTCCCATACGACTAGATTTACCACCACATAAAATCACGCAATTTAGCTCATTAAGCTGCACAAATTTCCTTTTTTAGTTTAATTCTACCACAAATTCGCTAAAATATTTTATAATTTCTTTTATGAAATACACAGAACTTTTACAATTGCAAACTTTTTTTTCTCAGTTTAAAAAAATCGATTTTATCAAGCGTATCAATGACAATATTTTGGAATTAAGCTTTGACAGAGAAAGATTTATTTTTGATCTCACTCGTGCAATGAGTGCGATTTATACAGCTAAATTTAATGCAAAAAATTATAATGCACCTTTTGATTTTATGCTTAAAAAGTATTTTAGCAATGCTTTTATAAAGGAAGTTAAAGTCCTTGAAGGCAATCGTATTTTATGTTTTAGTGTAAAAGCTAATAAGGCTTATAAAAGCTATGAGAGCAAGATTTATTTTGAATTTACGGGTAAAAATACCAATGTTATTCTTACAGATGAAAAAGATTTGATCATAGAGGCTTTAAGGCACATTGATAAAAGCTATCGTGTAGTAAAACCTAATGTGATTTTAGAGCCTTTAAAGCCTTATAAAATGGATGAAAGTTTTGAGGAAATTAAAGACTTTGCAGATTATTTTTCTCGCAAATTTACAAGCATTTATGAGAGTAAAATCAAACAAATAAAAAATTTAAAACTTGCACAAGTGGATAAAAAAATACAAAATTTACAAGAACTTTTTTCTAGTTTAGATGAAGAAAATTCTTTACTCTTAAAAGCTTTAGAATACAGAAAAAGGGCTGATGTATTGTTTGCAAATTTGAGTGTTTTAAAAGATTATGAAAGGGAATTTAAGCTTGATGATTTTGAAGGCAAAGAGCTTGAATTTAAGCTTGAATTTAGTCCTAAGCAAAGTGCTAATTTATATTATAAAAATGCTAAAAAATTAGAACAAAAAGCTAAAAATTTAAACATACAAAGGCAAAATTTAAAAGAAAAGTTAGATTTTACCTTGAGTTTGAAAGAATTATTGCTTCAAGCTAAGAGTGAGATAGAGCTTGAAATTTTACTACCTAAAAAAAATAGCAAAAAAAATCAAGATCATAAACAAGAAGATCTTGTGGCAAATTTTTATTTTAATGAGTTTAAAATTTGCGTGGGTAAAAATGAAAAAGGCAATGAAATTTTACTTAAAAATGCTAAAAAAGATGATTTGTGGCTTCATGTAAGGGATATTCCTAGTGCACATACTTTGATTGTATCAAACAAGCAAAAAATCAGCCTTGATGTGATAGAATTTGCTGCAAGGCTTTGTGTAAGCTTTTCTAAGTTAAAGAAAGGTTCGTATTGGGTCGATTATACCTTAAAAAATTTTGTTAAGGTTCAGCAAAAGGCGTTTGTAAATTATACAAATTTTAAAAGTATTAATATCACGAAGGATTAAAATGCCAGTTAGCCCATTAGGAAATGTCAATTATATAAATCAAAATATGGCTTATCCAGCTACACAAGCAAGCAATGAGCTTGCAAAAGAAGGTTTTGCAGCTACGCTAAATATGGCTGAATTTAATGAAAAAGAAAAAACTTTAAACAAGCTTGAAAAAGTCAATGAGACTCATGAAATCAAAGAAGAGATCAAAGAAAAAGCCGAACAAGAAGAAAAAAAGAAAAAACACAATCAAGAAGCTAAAACCAGCGATGATGAGAAAAATGAAGAAGATGAGTCTAAAGATCCAAATTTTAAAGACGCACAAAGCATTCATCGCTTAGATATTAGTATATAAGGAAAAATATGTTTAATACAACTAGAATTATTTCAGCTCTTGTGATGATAGGGGCTATTATTATTATCGCGTTGATTGATCAATTTTTTATCAATTTTATCGTTTTTGCGGTTTTATTGTATTTATCTTTTAGTGAAGCAAAAAAACTTTTTGTTTTAGAAAATATTTCTATTATCCCTTTGGCTATAGCTTTTATTTTGGGAAGTTTATCGCATAAAGCTTTGTTTTTTGGGATTTTAGCTTTGTTATTAGTCGTTGGATATTTGGTTTATAAAAAGGCTTCCTTAAAACCAGCTCTTATTTATATTTATCCTAGTTTGCCTATTTTAGCACTTTGGCAAGTGTATTTAGATCAGGGTATGTTCGCGCTTTTTTGGCTTATCATTATCGTTGCAGCTTGTGATAGTGGAGCGTATTTTATCGGAAAACTTATGGGTAAAACCCCTTTTTCTCCAACAAGTCCAAACAAAACCTTAGAAGGTGTTATAGGTGGCTTGATTTGTGCGAGTATTATTGGAACTATTTTAGGAGTTTTTGTTTATAGTTTTTGGCTTTCTTTGCTTTGTTCGTTTTTTGTAGCGATTTTTGCAGTAATTGGAGATTTGCTTGAGAGTTATTTTAAAAGAGAAGCAGGTGTAAAAGATAGTGGAGATCTTATCCCTGGTCATGGGGGCGTGCTCGATAGAATCGATGCAGTGATCATTGCTGCTTTTGTAATGGTTGCTCTTTTATGATACTTTTTGGAAGTACGGGTAGCATAGGAGTAAATGCTCTTAAACTTGCTGCTTTAAAAAACATTCCCATTTCTGCTTTAGCTTGTGGAGATAACATTGCTCTTTTAAATGAACAAATCGCAAGATTTAAGCCTAAATTTGTTGCCATAAAAGATTCAAAAAATAAGCATTTAGTTAAACACGATAGAGTTTTTATAGGACAAGAAGGTTTAGAGCAAATTTTAACAGAATGCCAAGACAAACTTTTGCTCAATGCCATTGTAGGTTTTGCAGGACTTAAAAGCACTTTAAAGGCTAAAGAACTTGGCAAAAACATAGCCTTAGCTAACAAAGAAAGTCTTGTGGTAGCGGGGAGTTTTTTAAAAGGGGCTAAATTTTTACCCGTTGATAGTGAGCATGCGGCTTTAAAATTTTTACTCGAAGGTAAAAAAAATATAGCAAAACTTTATATCACAGCAAGTGGCGGAGCTTTTTATAAGTACAAAATCAAAGATTTAAATCAAGTTAGTGTCAAAGATGCTTTAAAACATCCTAATTGGAACATGGGAGTAAAGATCACTATAGATAGTGCGACTATGGCAAATAAGCTCTTTGAGATTATAGAGGCTTATCATTTATATGATTTTAAAGAAATTGATGCTTTAATAGAACCAAGATCTTTAGTACATGCAATGTGTGAATTTAAAAATGGAGCTAGCACGGCGTATTTTTCAAAAGCAGATATGAAATTAGCTATTTCAGATGCTATATTTGAAAAACAAGATACGCCTATTTTAGAGGCTGTTGATTTTAGCAAAATGCCTGCTTTAAAATTTCATAAAATTAGCACAAAAAAATATCCTATTTTTAAGCTTAAAAACACATTTTTAAAAGAGCCAAATTTAGGTGTTATCATCAATGCTGCTAATGAAGTTGGTGTTTATAATTTTTTAGAAAATAAAAGTAGATTTTTAGATATTGCTAGATACATTTTTAAAGCTCTTGATCACTTTGGAGTACCTAAAATTTCAAGCATAGAAGAAGTTTTTGAGTATGATTTTAAAACAAGAGAGTATTTAAGGAGTTAAAATGAAATTTTTTTTAATAATTTTATTTTTTATAACAAGTATTTTTGCTTTAGAGCTAGACTTTAGCGTAGGAGAAAATGGTAAAAGCCTAGATGATAATAATACGGTTTTGATCTTTGGTGGAATTCAAGGCGATGAGCCTGGTGGATTTCATGCGGCAAGTTTGCTTTTGAGTGATTATAATATCACTAAGGGTAAGATTATAGTGGCTCCAAATTTAGCTTTTGATAGCATTATCAAGCGTTCGCGTGGGAATAATGGGGATTTAAACCGTAAATTTGCAAGTATTAGCCCAAAAGATCCTGATTATAAAAGAGTTCAACGCATTAAAGAGCTTATTTTACTTCCTGAAGTTAGTATGGTGATCAATCTTCACGATGGTTGGGGTTTTTATAAACCTACTTATATTGATGCGATGCAAAATCCTAAGCGTTGGGGAAATTCAAGTGTGATTGACACAAGCGAAATCAATGCAAGCAAATACCCTGATCTTGAAAATATCGCTACTCAAACCGTAAATAGTGTCAATTCTTCACTTGCTGATCCAAAGCATGCTTATCATCTTAAAAACACCAAAACCCAAGAGCTTGGTGATACGGAAATGCTTAAAGCTTTAACTTATTTTGTGATTTCAAATCACAAAGCTGCTTTTGCAAATGAAGCGAGTAAAAATCTGCCTGTAAATTTAAGAGCTTATTATCATCTTTTGGCAATTGAAAATTATCTAAAAACCGCAGGAATTGAATTTAGTAGAGATTTTGAACTTACTCCACAAGGGGTTGATAAAGCCATAAATAAAGAGCTTGAAGTGAAACTTTTTGATGATAGAATTTTACTTTCTTTGAAAAATCCAAGAAAGGTTATCAACTATGTGCCTTTTCCGGTAAATAAAGAGTTAAATTATAATACAAGTAATGAACTTACCGCTGTTATCGCAGAAGGAAATTCTTTTTATATCCAGTATGGCAATCGTTTTCAAACAAGATTATATCCTGAGTATTTAGAATTTAGCGATGCTTTTAATGAAGTAACTTTTCAAGTTGATGGTAATGAAACCACAGCTTCTTTTGGAAGTAAGGTAAAAGTAAAAGAGAATTTTTTTATCCCAAAGATAGCTAATGTACGCGTAAATATCATAGGCTTTGATCATGGAAAAGATGAAAGTGGTATTTTAGTTCATAAAAAAAATATGCAAACACAATACTCTTTAGATATGGCAGGTAAAATTTATAGAGTGGAATTTTATGAGTTAAGAGGGGTGAATTTGCAACAACTTTTAGAGGCAAATACCAATAGCAAGTTGATCAAAAATGCTAAAAATTTGGATTTAAACACTCTTAAAATGGCAAGATCAAAAGATAAATTCTTAGGTTCTATTTTAATGGAATTTGAATGAAAAATCTTATCCTAGCTATAGAAAGTTCTTGCGATGATAGTTCTATAGCTATCATTGATAAAAATACCTTAGAGTGTAAATTTCATAAAAAAATTTCCCAAGAATTAGATCATAGTATCTATGGGGGAGTGGTGCCTGAACTTGCTGCAAGACTTCATAGCGAAGCTTTGCCAAAAATACTTAGGCAATGCAAAGAGCATTTTAAAAATCTTTGTGCCATAGCTGTGACAAATGAACCTGGGCTTAGCGTTTCTTTGCTCAGTGGAATTTCTATGGCAAAAACTTTAGCAAGTGCCCTAAATTTGCCTTTAATCCCTATAAATCATCTTAAAGGTCATATTTATAGTCTTTTTTTGGAAGAAAAAATTTCTTTAGATATGGGAATTTTGCTTGTTAGTGGTGGGCATACTATGGTGCTTTATCTTAAAGATGATGCAAACTTAGAGCTTTTAGCAAGCACAAATGATGATAGCTTTGGAGAAAGTTTTGATAAAGTAGCTAAAATGATGAATTTAGGTTACCCTGGTGGGGTTATCATAGAAAATTTAGCAAAAAATGCCAAACTTAAAAATATCTCTTTTAACATACCTTTAAAGCATTCTAAAGAACTTGCTTTCAGTTTTTCAGGGCTTAAAAATGCAGTGCGTTTAGAAATTTTAAAACATGAAAATTTAAGTGACGATATAAAAGCAGAAATAGCTTATGCCTTTG
Source organism: Campylobacter sp. BCW_4321 (assembly GCF_001763075.1). NCBI lineage: Bacteria > Pseudomonadati > Campylobacterota > Epsilonproteobacteria > Campylobacterales > Campylobacteraceae > Campylobacter > Campylobacter sp. BCW_4321. Next base: position 81,719 of record NZ_MJYA01000026.1, read on the forward strand.
AAAATACAGCTTGTGATCATATCATGGATAAATTAGAAAAAATTTTTAATCTTTATAAATTTAAAAATTTTGGCGTTGTAGGCGGAGCTAGTGCAAATCTTAATTTGCGTTCGCGTTTGCAAAATTTATGTCAAAAATATAATGCAAATTTAAAACTAGCTCCTTTAAAATTCTGTTCTGATAATGCTTTGATGATAGCAAGAGCCGCGGTTGATGCTTATGAAAAAAAGGAATTTGTAAGCATAGAAGAAGATATTTTAAGCCCTAAAAATAAAAATTTTTCAAGGATATAGATGAGAAAAGCTTTTACTATATTAGAACTTGTTTTTGTGATCGTTATTTTGGGAATTTTAGCTGCTATTGCTTTACCAAAAATGAGTTCAAGCAAGGATGAAGCTGAAGTTAGCAAGTCTTTAAACAACCTTAAAACTTTGATCAATGATATAAGCATTTATACTTTAAAAAATGATCATTTAAACTCTATAAAAACAATGAGTAATGTAAGTGGGATTGAAAATATCGATCTTAGCAATTTTAACGGCACAAAAGAAGTAAATTTTCGCGTAGGCGATGATAAAGAATGCTTAAAACTTGTTTTTATAAATAAGGCTGATTTTATACTCATGGGAATTTCAAGCAATGAAGCAAGTAAAAATGCTATCATCAACGCAGCTAATCAAAGCCATGAAGATTTAGAAAATGTAGACTTTACAAGCTCTTCAAGCAATAAAGCTTGCGTGATTTTAAGTAAGAATGAAAATTTTAAAAACCTAGCGAGCAAAACTTATCTTTTAATAGGAGGAAGGTAATGATAGTGAGTAAAACTTATGAGATTGACTCTTGTGATGATGTAGAACTTGGTATAAAAAGAGAATCAAAGCTTGAATTTAAGCTTTGTTTTGATGATGAAAAAGAAGTAAAAGCTTTAGTGTTTATTATCCCTGGGCTTGGTGGAGATGCGGATGAAAATTACCGTGAACACTTAGCTGAATTTGTAGCAGGCGAATTTAATGTGGCTGTAGCAAGTGTGAATTATCATTGTATAGGAAATCGTCCTCAAACAGGCTCTACTTTTTATTTAGATGATATAGACAAGCTTATTTTAAAAGTAAGTTGTGAAGCTATAGACATAAAGCTTCCTTATGATGTTGATAAAATTCAAGACTATAAACAAATGAGTGAAATTTTTCATTTTGTAAATAATCAAATAACCAAAGGTAAGCAAAAAGGTAATTTTGCACCAAATTATTTTTTAAATTTGCATGTGAGTTTGCAACCTGCAAAAAATGAATATCAAAATTTTGGCGTTATGCAGGCTCAAGATCTTTTAAATGTTGCACTTTATCTTAAAAAATATGCTCCTTTTGATACTATGGGGGGGGGGTATACCAGTTATCATGATAGGTAGTTCTCACGGGGGATATTTAGCGCATTTGGCAGCTAAGATTGCTCCTTGGCTGATAGATGGAGTGATAGATAACTCAAGTTATGCTAAATTTCTTTGGAGGCTTGTTGGGTTTGGTAAAGAAGTTGATTTTATGGAATATTCAGAGTTTGGTACTTTTAATTTTTATCAAAATATTAGAGTTTGTTGCTCTAGTAAAACTTTTTGGACAAGTAATTCAAGCTCAAATAATTTTTTTTCAGTATCAAGAAGAATGATAAGATATATCTTAGAGCCAATACATCTTGAAATTCAAGCTAATTACGCAAAACCATGTTATATTAGTTATCACTCTTTTTATGATAAAGAAATAGCCCCACCTGATGAAAAATTAGAACTTTATAAATATTTAGAACAATTTGGGTTTAATGCAGAGCTTTATATGATAAAAAATACAAATCAAATTGATGGTAAATTTATTAAAAATCTAGAACATGGCATGGGAATGTCTATAAAAACTTTGATTTCTAAAGAACTCCCTTTAATGCTAGAAAAAATAAAACAAAATCCAAAAAAAGATTGTAAAGAAAAATGTATCTCTTATCCTTGCGAGGATTTGTTGTATCAATTTAGCGAAAAAGATGACAAAATATCACTCAAAATAGATAAAATTTAAGGAAACCCAATGACCATACTAGAAAAAAACATACAAGCTTTATTAAGTGGGGTAAATGAACCCTTAGGAAATAAACTTTTAAATTTCATACAAAATAAAACTTGTTCTTGTTTTAATATAGATGAAAATTTGAATATCTTTGATAAAACTCATAATGTTTTCATGTATGAAAACTTAGAAGAAGAAATAAATTTTTTCTATCAAAGTATTTTAGAAAAGACTCCTAGATATCCTTTTGTATGTATTTATGGTATAGGCAATGCCTTGCTTATTAAAAATTTAGCTAAACACTATAAACATCTTTTTGTATTTGAAAGCGAAATAGAACTTTTCATCCTAGCTTTAAGTACGATAGATTTGAGTGAAGAGCTTTGTAGTGGAAAAATTTATCTGGTGGATATTCAAGAGAAAAAAATAAATTTACAACTTAGGATACTTTTTGATCAAAATGATATGTTTTTATGGCTAGGTCTTTATGAAATGTTTATTAATAATAATTTTTATAAAAAATATTATTATGAGGAAATTTTGAATACAGATAAAATTATACATGAAAATATTAATCTTGTAATAAGAAATTTAGATCCTGACTCCAAAATTTCTTTGTCTTGTTATGAAAATTTTTATAAAAATATACCTTTAATGTTGAAAAATATACCTTTTAAAAGAATTATTGATGAAAGAAAAGGGCTTTTTGAAAGCTGTATAGTTGTATGTGCTGGCCCTAGCCTTCAAAAGCAAATTCCATTGTTAAAAAAATATCAAGAAAATTTTGTGATTTTTTGTGTTGATGGAGCTTATCCTTTGCTTGTAAAACATGATATAATCCCTGATTATGTGTTAAATCTTGATTTTGAAGAATATCCGCTTGAATTTTTCAAAGAAGTTAATCCAGAAAATAAAACCTTATTTATATTAGCGGCAAGTACTCACCCTAGCGTGGTTGATTATCTTTATAAAAAACAAATTCCTTTATCTATAGTATTAAGTGATAATCTTCCTTATCAAAATCTTCATATTAATGATTTTGGTTATCTTGAATTTGGAACACATGTTGGGCATGCTTGTTATACTTTGGCGATTGCTTTAAAATTTAAAAATATAATTCTTGTTGGACAAGATTTATCTTTTGATAAACAAGGAAATTCTCATTTTGATAGTTTTGATTTGGGGAGTGATATAGATACAACCTTAGATATTCCTACATTAAAAACAGTTGCTTATGGAGGCTTAGGAGAAGTTTTAACACATTTAGCTTGGGATGATTATAGAAAAAAATTAGAGGATTTATTTGCAAGAAATCCCCAAGTGAATTTTTTAAATGCCACAGAAGGCGGTGCTAGGATAGAATTTACGAAAGAAATTAATTTTGAGTTATGTTGTAAGAAATTTAAGAATTTAAATAATAAATTAAATAAATATCCTCCAAAAACTTTAACAGCTAATCGTAGTGTTAAAATTTTAAATAAAATTTTAGAAACTTTCAAAGAAGAAAAACAAAATGCTTTATTTTGTTTAGAACATGCTATGAGGTTAAATGATGCATTGAAAATGATTTTAGCTAGTGATAGAAAATTACCTTTAGATTTTTTTAAAAATACATATGAAAGTGTTAGCAATTTTGAATCTTTTTTAGAAATAAATTCTTTATTAAATGATGGGGTTTTAAAAGGGGTGATTTTTCATAAAGGTAAATTATTAAGTGAAGTTATTATTAGTAAAATTGAAGATGAAAAAGAATATTTATTGATGTATTTGAAATCTTATAAGCAATGGCTTGAAATTTTTATTTTTAGATTGCAATTAAAATATGATATTTATAATTTTTTAGTTTAAAGTATAAATTTTTAAAAAAAAGTAACGATATAGGGTATAACAAGTTCATGGATGAGCTTGAATTTATTTAAAAGGATTTAAAATGGGATTTCGTATTAACACAAATGTCGCAGCATTAAATGCAAAAGCAAATTCAGATTTAAATGCTAAAAGTTTAGACAGTTCATTAGCAAGACTTAGTTCAGGTCTTAGGATTAACTCCGCAGCAGATGATGCTTCAGGGATGGCTATAGCAGATAGCTTAAGATCTCAAGCAAATACTCTAGGTCAAGCTATCTCAAATGGTAATGATGCTTTGGGTATCTTGCAAACTGCTGATAAGGCTATGGATGAGCAACTTAAGATCTTAGATACTATCAAGACTAAAGCTACTCAAGCAGCTCAAGATGGTCAAAGTTTAAAAACAAGAACCATGCTTCAAGCCGATATAAACCGTTTGATGGAAGAGCTTGATAATATCGCAAATACTACAGCTTTTAATGGCAAGCAACTTTTAAGTGGAAATTTTACCAATCAAGAATTTCAAATCGGTTCAAGTTCAAATCAAACTATAAAAGCAAGCATTGGACCAACTCAGTCTTCAAAAATCGGTGTTACAAGATTTGAAACGGGTTCGCAAAGCTTTACTTCAGGTGTGGTAGGACTTACTATAAAAAACTATAATGGTTTAGAAGATTTTAAATTTGATAGTGTTGTGATTTCAACCTCTGTTGGAACAGGACTTGGAGCTTTAGCTGAAGAGATTAATAAAAGTGCCGATAAAACAGGAGTTAGAGCAACTTATGATGTAAAAACTACAGGAGCTTATGCTATAAAAGAAGGAACTACTTCTCAAGACTTTGCTATCAATGGGGTTATAATTGGTCAAATTTCTTATAAAGACGGAGATAATAATGGTCAGTTAATCTCAGCTATCAATGCGGTTAAAGACACAACAGGAGTTCAAGCTTCTAAGGATGAAAATGGTAAGCTTGTTCTTACTTCAGCTGATGGTAGAGGGATTAAAATCACTGGAGATATAGGAGTTGGTTCTGGAATTTTAGGAACACAAAAAGAAAATTACGGAAGATTATCTTTAGTAAAAAACGATGGTAGAGATATTAACATCAGCGGAACCAATCTTAGTGCTATAGGTATGGGAACAACTGATCTTATTTCTCAATCTTCAGTATCTTTAAGAGAATCTAAAGGTCAAATCGATGCAAATATAGCTGATGCCATGGGCTTTAATTCTTCTAAAGGCGGAGGAAAACAGATATTAATAGGTTACAGTGATGCTGCCTCTTACATGAGTTCTGCTGGTTCAGGATTTTCTTCTGGTTCAGGATTTTCTGTAGGTAGTGGTAAAAATATGTCTGTTACCATATCTTCTTCTGTTACTTTTTACTCTTCTATGTCAACAGCATCTGGTATTTATACTGTTTCTAAAGGTTCAGGTTTTTCAGAAGGTTCAGGAAATTCTCAATTTGCACTTTTAAAAACTTCAGCAGGTAATAAAGCTGGAACAGTAGATAAGAGTGCAGGTGTAACTACTCTTAAAGGTGCTATGGCTGTAATGGATATAGCTGAAACTGCTATAACAAATCTTGATCAAATCAGAGCAGATATTGGTTCGGTGCAAAATCAA
>NZ_MJYA01000027.1:0-1788 GCF_001763075.1 Campylobacter sp. BCW_4321
AAGCGAGATGATTTTTTACTCTTTCTATAGCTGAATTTGGGTTATGCATGGGGTTTTCCTTTAGAGATAATAAATAAAATAATTATAATATATTATTAATTAAATAATGCAATATGAATTAATTAATTTCATCTAATTCTTTGCACATTTTTTCAAATTCTTGATAATACTTCCAAGAAGCTACTATATCTGGACGATGTTGTTTGATGTGGATTAGTTCTTCATCTAGAATTTTCTTTAATATTTTTTTTAATTCACTATTTTTTTTAAGGCACCATAAAATTCCATTGGTTGTTATTTTGGATTTTTTTATATATATAAATTTTTTATTTAAAATACTTAAAAAATTATTAAAAAAGTCGTTTAGGTATTTATCATTTATAAAATTTAATAATTTAACTTCATCTAATGGGCTAACAGAGAAGCAAATATATTTTTTTATTTCATTACTAAAATTAAAGTATTTTTCTACATCTATATAATTATTTTCTTTTTCGTTTTTCAAAGTTACGTAAAATTTAATATCATTGTAGATTAATATAATAGGCAAAATATATCGAAAATGAGAACTTTTTATCTCTTCGTAAAAATCTTTATTTTCCTCTTTAGGTGGATTAAAATTTAATATTTTGGATAATTTTTTTATTGTGTTAAAGGCTTTATTAGGCATAATATCTTTCATATCTAAATAAAATATCTGTGTATCTATACAATTTCTTATTGTTGTATAGTTAAAACTAGCAGAATTTATCCAAAATTGTAAATTATTAAATAAAACCTTATAATCTTTAATATTTGTATACCTTACTCGATCTAAAATAACATCAATTTTGCATTCTTTAATAATATATGTATCAAAGATGTTTTGGTGAGGGTGAGCATACCAGCCATGATTTACACCATTCTTTAATCTTTCTATAGGATCTCTAGTTAAAAATAATACAGGTTGACTATAAATTCTATATAAAAATTTTTTGACTTTTTCTATATCGTTCATGTTATGAATAAAAATAAAAAAACAAGCATCGCTCTTAAAAAAAGAATAGATATGTTCTATAGAATTTGAGTATGAAACTACATTTAAAGTTTTTTTTAAAAACAAATTCAAGGCCGAATGTCCTGATAATCCAAATCCTAAATACACAAACTTATACCCATCAGGTAAGGGTAAATTCATATCCCATGCAAGTTCAGCAGGTATGTTATGATAATTGATTTTTTCATTTTCATCATTTAGTTTCTTAGGATCAAGTAAAGAAGGGTAAGGATGATTTCCTTTTTTATATCTTTCATTAAAATCATCTGATAACAACCATTCTTCTATAAGATCAAAATTTTGTATAAAATAATTAAAATTGTGAAAGATATTATCTAATATTGTTTTATAGTCTTGATGAATTTTTAATATATTTTTTATTCTTAGAAATTTTTTTAAAAATAATTGTTTATTATCTATCAATCCTTCAAGGATGCTAGAGCTAATCTGATCGAATTCTTTAAAAATTTCTCTAAAAATTTGGAATTCTTTTTTAGCTTTTTCAATATCATTTTTTAGTTTAAATCCACTTCCTTTATACCAGGTTTTATCAGCCTTGATTAAAACTTCACCTAGCATATAGGATAAATGAAATTTATATCTTAAAGCTTGCTCATAATCACTGCATGTTTCTAAACTTGGATATTTGAGTTGAGGAAAAACTTGTATGCTTTGTTGATAAATTTTTTGTTCTTTTTTGTGTTGTTTTTTAATTTTATAAAGTTTTTTAAATAATGTTATGTACCCCCCCC
>NZ_MJYA01000028.1:0-1887 GCF_001763075.1 Campylobacter sp. BCW_4321
AAGCGAGATGATTTTTTACTCTTTCTATAGCTGAATTTGGGTTATGCATGGGGTTTTCCTTTAGAGATAATAAATAAAATAATTATAATATATTATTAATTAAATAATGCAATATGAATTAATTAATTTCATCTAATTCTTTGCACATTTTTTCAAATTCTTGATAATACTTCCAAGAAGCTACTATATCTGGACGATGTTGTTTGATAAATAAAAGATGTTCATCAAAAACTTTTTTACATTTTAGTCTTAATTTTTTATTTTCTTTCATAAAATTAATTATATCCACTTCTTTTATTTTTATATTTTCTAAAATTTGTTTTTGCTTATTAATATTATCAACTAATGTTGTAACTCTATTTTTGATTTCTTTTTTGATTTCTAATTCGTTAACAAAAATATCATAAAAATCTTTTTTTATATAAAATGCAATATCTTTTAATATTTTTTTCTCATATTCCGAAAAAAAATAATGAGTTACATTGATGCAATAACCTTCTGGAGCTTTTTTCCAAGGAGTTAACCAATTATTCCATAATATCACTCCAGAATCAACTATAGAAATCCAACTTTCATCTGTAACAAACAAATCAATATTTTTATATATATTCAAAGTAAGTGGCAACAAACTTACATTATTATTAATTGCTTTTTTTTCAAATTTTGTTTTATCTATTACGTTTGGTATGTTAATAGATAAAAAATTACACATTTTTTCGATCGTTGTAAATGTTTTTGATCCAACTATGTCATCCATATCGATAATAAAATGTTTTTGAGTATTTACCAAGGCCTTTTTAAGCTGAGAATCATGAAATGTTGTTGATCCATTATCAACATAATATTGAATTAAACTAGATAAATTATAATCGAGACTCCATCCTCCTATTGTGACTAAAGAACTACAAATTTCATTAAAATTATCATTGAGCTTAATATATCTTTTTGCCTTGTTATAAGGTCTCAAAATAGTTACATGATGTTTCAACATGCTTATAGGATCTCTTGTTATATGAACACCTGGTATTTTTGGCAATAAAAAATAAAATTTCTCATGATGGTGATAATTTCTTAAAGCAATATATTTAAAATCAAAATTCGCAACAAATGAAAAATCGTATATATTTTTAAAAATTTGAACAATATTTGAATCATCAATAGGAGTCCCAATACCGCCACCATTTAAAAATCTTAAAAAATTAGCAAATGCTGTGCCACCAGTGCCATGTGAGCACCAATACACAAACTTATACCCATCAGGTAAGGGTAAATTCATATCCCATGCAAGTTCAGCAGGTATGTTATGATAATTGATTTTTTCATTTTCATCATTTAGTTTCTTAGGATCAAGTAAAGAAGGGTAAGGATGATTTCCTTTTTTATATCTTTCATTAAAATCATCTGATAACAACCATTCTTCTATAAGATCAAAATTTTGTATAAAATAATTAAAATTGTGAAAGATATTATCTAATATTGTTTTATAGTCTTGATGAATTTTTAATATATTTTTTATTCTTAGAAATTTTTTTAAAAATAATTGTTTATTATCTATCAATCCTTCAAGGATGCTAGAGCTAATCTGATCGAATTCTTTAAAAATTTCTCTAAAAATTTGGAATTCTTTTTTAGCTTTTTCAATATCATTTTTTAGTTTAAATCCACTTCCTTTATACCAGGTTTTATCAGCCTTGATTAAAACTTCACCTAGCATATAGGATAAATGAAATTTATATCTTAAAGCTTGCTCATAATCACTGCATGTTTCTAAACTTGGATATTTGAGTTGAGGAAAAACTTGTATGCTTTGTTGATAAATTTTTTGTTCTTTTTTGTGTTGTTTTTTAATTTTATAAAGTTTTTTAAATAATGTTATGTACCCCCCCC